>JAOXSC010000102.1 GCA_025800215.1 Marinibacterium sp. | reverse complement strand
TGTCATTGACCATGGCGGCCCCGGCTTCGAGAGCGGCGCGGGCGACCGGCGCCTTGCGCGTATCAATCGAAATCGGCGCGGCTCCTGCGGTGGCCGAGAGCGCGGCGATAACCGGGCGGGTGCGGGCGATTTCGTCCTGCTCTTCGATAAAGGTCGCGCCGGGGCGGGTCGATTCGCCGCCGATGTCGATCAGCGTGGCGCCCTGATCCTGCATGGTCCGCGCGTGGCCAAGCGCGCGTTCGGGCGCGTCATGCTGCCCCCCATCGGAGAAGCTGTCGGGGGTGACATTCAGGATGCCCATCAACCGGGGCTGGGAGAGATCGAGGCCGCAGAGCTCGGCGCGGGGCGCGCTCAGAGCAGAGAGCGCAGCGTCGGGGATCTGCGTCACGTCCTGCATCACCGGCGCGACCCCGCGCTGCAACCGTTCCGCATGGGTGAACCAGAGCGCCCCCCCGGCCAGCGGCACGGCGCCCTCGGGGCAGGTGGCGCCCCATTGCACAAGCGGGCGATAGCGGGCGGGGGGGGCAGCGGTGGTCATGGGGTTCCCTGAGATCAGATGTCGCGATCGACCGGCAGGGCATGCAGCGGCACTTCGGACTCGGCGGGCAGATCGGCACCGATCACCAACATCTCTTCGGCCTCGAGGGTGGCGGCGAACCAAGCGGCCAGAGCGACCGCATCGCGCGGCGCGGTATCGGGGCCTTCGACCGCATCGAGCACGATCTTGGACGGTGCCCAGACGCAGGTCTGACCGTTCTTCATGGCCCAGTCGAGCTCGGTCCGGGTGGCGACGACCTTGCAGCGCGCATCCTTGGCCGCCAGCAGCCACGCGTTCTGTTCGATGGACAGCAGGTCAACGCGGCGCTGCGTCATGGCGTGGCCGGTGCGCACAGACGCCAGATCGGGGGCGCCGACGCACAGGATCAGGGGCCGCCCATCGGCCACCAGCGCATCAATCCAGCCGCTGAGCCGAGGCGCGGTGATCGCCTCGTTCGACAGGAAATCCAGCCGGGGATGCGGGCGACGCCCTGCTCGCGGGCCAGCCGACGCGCCTC
>JAOXSC010000100.1 GCA_025800215.1 Marinibacterium sp. | reverse complement strand
TTTTCCGCCTCAAGATGCAGCAGCTGCGCGACAACAAGGTGGCTCATCCCGTCATGGATCGGACCATTGATGAAAATGATCCGCTCCTTGAGCAGGCGCGAGAAGATGTCGTAAGCGCGTTCGCCCCGGCTGGTCTGTTCGACCACCATGGGAACGAGCGTGTTGTTGTAAGTGTCAATGGGATCAAACATCCTGCCTGCCTTTATGCTGTCAGATCTGGCGTAACCGATATGGTTTAACTGAGTCTTAGTGACCTGCAGGACGGGCTTCAAGGGCTGCCCCCCGCCCGCATCCGCATGCGGGGGGCAACACCGTCACTGGCAGCCGTCGATCTGGTCGCCCAGCTCGCGCAGAACGGCGGCATAAAGATCGGGGCCCACGGTCTGATTGGCCCCCAGCGGATCAAGCTCGGCCAGACCCGCGCCCGCGCTTTCGGCCAGCGCTTCGACCGGGCCGGTGCGGAACTGTGGTTCGGTGAAGATGCAGGCGACCCCGTGCTCGGCCATCGCATCCTGCAGCGCGCGCAGCCGCGCCGGGCTGGGATCGGTGGCATCGCTTTCGCGGATCGCGCCCAGCACGCTCAGGCCAAAGCGGTCTTCGAAATAGTGATAGGCATCGTGCTGGGTCAGCAGCGGGCGCCCGGCCAGAGGGGCCAGCTTGTCCTGCAGTTCGGCCGTCAGGGCCGCCAGCTCGGCCGAGGCCGCCGCTGCATTGGCCTGGTAGGTATCGGCATGTTCGGGGTCCAGCTGCGACAGGCGATCCGCGATCACGCCCAGCCAGACGCGCGCATTTTCCGGATCAAGCCAGGCATGCGGATCGGTGCCGTCATGATCGTGGTGATGGCCGTGCGCGTCGCCGTGGTCGCCATGATCATCGTGGTCGTCATGACCGTCATGATCCGCATGGTCGTCGTGATCTTTGTGCTCGTCGTGATGATCATCGGCATGATCGTCATGGGCGTGGTCGTCGTGATCATCGTGGTCGTCGTGACCCTCATGCGCGTGATCATCGTGCCCGTCGTGATCATCATGCCCGGCATGGTCATCGTGGCCGTCATGATCGTCATGATCGTCATGACCGTCGTGATCATCATCCAGGAACACCGCCTCTTCGCGGAAGGTCTTGGTTTCGATCCCCGGCACGCTCAGCAGGCCAAGCGCCTGCGCATCGGCCGACAGAGTCTCAACCGGATCGCTCAGCCACGGCGTCAGTTCCGGCCCGATCCAGACCACCAGATCGGCCTTGGACAGCGCCCGCGCCTGCGACGGGCGCATCACAAAGAAATGCGGGTTGGTCTTGGGGTCGACCAGCAGAACCGGGTCACCCAGATCGCCCATCACCTGCGCGACAAGCGACTGCACCGGGGCAATATCGGTGACCACTTTGGGCACATCCGCCGCCGCCGCGCTGGCGGCCATGGACAGCGGGAGCGCGGTGCTGCAGGTCAGGGCAAAGGTCCGCATCGCGCGGGCAGGTTTGAGAGGCATCTTTCCATCCGGGTGTGGTTACATTATAACAAATCCGGCCAGTTGATAGCGGCGACGTAATAACATATCAAGCCCCGCAAACCGCAAAAAGGACGCGCCATGCCCGCGCTTGGATTTCAGCCCCATGATCATAGCCGCTGCGTCTCTGACGCGCTGGCCGAGGCCGAAGCCCGCTGCGCGCGCGACAGGCTGCAATTCACGCCCGTGCGCCGCCGCGTGTTCGAGATCCTGCTCCAGGAACACCGCGCGCTTGGCGCCTATGAGATCCTCAAGACCCTGTCGGACGAAGGGCTGGGATCGCAGCCCCCGGTGGCTTATCGCGCGCTTGATTTTCTGGTCAAGGCGGGGCTGGCGCACCGGATCGAACGGCTCAATGCCTATATCGCCTGTTCGCATCTGACCGGCAGCCATGCGCCTGCCTTTCTGATCTGCCGCAACTGCAAGGGTGTGGCCGAAACGGATGTGCAGATCGACGACTGGGCCAACGGGCCCTTTGCGTCGGCGCCCGGCTTCCATGTGGAACGCGTCGCGCTTGAGGCCGAAGGGCTGTGCGCCGCCTGTCTGGAAACCAAAGAGACCGACGGGCCCACCGCATGAGCCCGCTTGTCGAAACCCGCGATCTGCGCCTGACCTATGGGCGCCGCACGGTGCTGCGCGACGTGTCAATGCAGGTCGAACCGGGCGAGATTGTCACCATCGTCGGCCCCAATGGCAGCGGCAAATCCTCGCTGTTGCGGGCGCTGATCGGGGCGATCAAACCGGCGGATGGAGAGATCATCCGCAAGCCCGGTCTGCGCATCGGCTATGTCCCGCAGAAGCTGCATATCGACGCCAGCCTGCCGCTGACCGTGACCCGTTTTCTGGGCCTGCCCCGCCGGGTGCCGGGCGCGCGGCTGCGCGCCGCGCTTGAGGCGGCCGGCGCGCCGGATCTGGGGTCGCGCCAGATGGCGGATCTGTCGGGCGGACAGTTTCAGCGGGTGCTGCTGGCGCGCGCGCTTCTCGAAACGCCTGATCTGCTGCTGCTGGACGAACCGACGCAGGGCCTCGACCAGCCCGGATCGGCCGCCTTCTACCAACGCATCGAAGAGGTGCGCCAGACACTGGGCTGCGCGGTGATCATGGTCAGCCATGATCTGCATGTGGTCATGGCGGCGTCCGACCGGGTGCTGTGCATGAATGGCCATGTGTGCTGTCAGGGCACACCAGCCGTGGTGGCCACCGCGCCGGAATACCGGGCGCTCTTTGGCACCGGGACCAAGGGCGCGCTGGCGCTGTATCAACACGCCCACAGCCACAGCCACGACACGCCCCACCCCCATCACGAGACCTGATCCCACATGCTTGACGACTTTTTCATCCGGGCCGTTCTGGCAGGCATCGGCGTGGCGCTGGCGGCCGCGCCTCTGGGCTGTTTCGTGGTCTGGCGCCGCATGGCCTATTTCGGAGAGGCCACGGCCCATGCCGCCATCCTGGGCGTGGCGCTGGCGCTGGTGCTGAATATCGCGGTGATGCCTGCAGTTCTGGCCACCGCGCTGGCCATGGCGGTAACCGTGAGCATGCTGGCCAAACGGGGCTTTGGCATGGACACGGCGCTTGGTGTTCTGGCCCATAGCGCGCTGGCCATCGGGCTGGTGGGCGCGACCGTGTTCACCGATGTGCGGCTGGATCTCATGGGCTTTCTGTTTGGAGACATCCTGTCGGTGGGCCGCGCGGATCTGGCCGCGATCTGGATCGGTGCGGGGCTGGTGATCGCGCTGATGGCCTGGCGCTGGTCGCCGCTGCTGCTGGCCACGCTGAACCCGGATCTGGCACGGGCCAGCGGGCTGGATCCCGACCGCGAAAGCCTGGTTCTGACCATGGTTCTGGCCATCGTGGTGGCCGTGGCCATCAAGGTGGTGGGCATGCTGCTGATCGCGTCGCTGCTGATCATCCCCGCCGCCGCGGCCCGCCCGCTGGCGCAGACGCCCGAACGCATGGCGCTGCTGGCGGCACTGATCGGGACGGGCGCGGCTCTGGCCGGGCTGCAGGGGGCGATGTGGTTCGACACGCCCACCGGCCCCAGCATCGTCTGTGCGGCGGCATTGCTTTTTGCGCTGATCACCGGCGGGGCGGCGCTGGCGCGGCGCTGACCGTTGGCGCGGCGCCCTAGGGGGCGCTGTCGGCCCCCACATCCATCTGCGCCACCGACACCGATTTCAGCACCGCATAGACCGCAAGACCGGGCCGCAGGTCCAGCGCCGTGGCCGACCGCCGCGTGACCCGCGCCAGCAGCAGATCGCGCCCCGCCTGAAGTTGCACCACCACCCCCGGCCCGTCGCCCTGACGGATCTGGCGGATCTCGCAGGGCAGGATATTGAGCGCTGAAATCCCCACAGGCGGCGCGAGCGCCAGCAGCACGTCCTGCGCCGCGATCCGCACCCGCAGATCTGCGCCCACCGGTGCCGCCACGCGCGGCAGCAACAGACGACCCGATGACAGGGCCAGTTCGGTCAGACCATCGGCATGATGGGCCAGCACGCGCCCACCCAGCATCGACCCAAGCTGGCGCACACCAAAGGCAGGCACGACACGCGGGTCGGCCAGAACCTCGGCCGCAGGGCCTGCACGCAGCACGCCCCCCTGATGCAGCGCCACCACGGTATTGGCCAGCCGCGCGATTTCTTCGACCGAATGGCTGACATAGAGCATGGGGATCCGCGCCTGATCGCGGATCCGTTCGAGATAGGGCAGGATTTCCCCTTTGCGCACCATATCCAGCGCCGCAAGCGGTTCGTCCAGCAACAGAAGATCCGGCTCCGACAGCAGGGCCCGCCCGATCGCGACGCGTTGCTTTTCGCCCCCCGACAGGCCCGCCGGGCGCCGCGACAGCAGCGGCCCAAGCCCCAGCAGATCCACGACCTGCGCCAGATCTCCCGGCCCGCGCAGCCCTGCAAAGCGCCGCCCATACAGCAGGTTGCGCCGCACCGACAGATGCGGGAACAGCCGCCCGTCCTGAAACACGTAACCCACCCGGCGGCGATACGGCGGCAGCGCGATCCCGGCGGCGCGGTCAAACAGCACCCGTTCGCCCAGAACCACCCGCCCGGCATCAGGCTGCAACAGCCCCGCCACCGCATTGACCAGCGTCGTCTTGCCCGCGCCTGACCGCCCGAACAGCGCCGTGACCCCGCCCGGCGCATCAAACTGCACATCCATGGCAAAGCCCGGTCGGGCATGGCGGATCTGCACGGCAAGGCTCATGACCGGCCCACCCGATCCGCGATGCGCCGCGACAGCCAGTCCGACAGCAGCACCGCCCCGAGCGCGATCACGATGGACACCACCACCAGCCGCCAGGCCGTGCTTTCGCCCCCCGGCACCTGCAGAAAGGCATAGATCGCGGATGGCACCGTGCGGGTCTGGCCGGGGATGTTGCCGACAAAGGTGATGGTGGCGCCAAACTCCCCCATTGCCTTGGCAAAGCCCAGCACCAGCCCCGCCAGAACCCCCGGCAGGATCAGCGGCAGGGTCACGGTCGCAAACACCCCGATCCGGGGCGCGCCCAGCGTGGCGGCGGCGTCCTCAAGCCCCGGATCCACCGCTTCGATGGACAGGCGCATGGCCCGCACCATCAGCGGGAACCCCATGATTGCGGCCGCCACCGCAGCCCCCGTCCAGTGAAAGGCCAGCGTGATCCCCAGCCCCTGCAGCACCTGCCCCATTGGCCCCTGCGGCCCAAGCGCGATCAGCAGCAGATAGCCCGTCACCACCGGCGGCAGCACCAGCGGCAGATGCACCAGCCCGTTCAGCAGCGCCTT
>JAOXSC010000099.1 GCA_025800215.1 Marinibacterium sp. | reverse complement strand
CGCCCTGTTTGCCCCCCTCTTGTTGCTGCTTGCCGCCTGTGACACCCCGCAGGCCCCAAGCGGGGTCGCGGATGCGATCCTTGAAGTGATCTCGCGCAATGTGGCGGTGCCCAGCTATCCCAAGGGCGGCAACACCTATCTGAGCTTCTCCCATGCGCACGGGTTTCAGGTGAACTACCTGGCCACGGACGGCACCGGATCGCTGTGGTATCCCGGTCGGGCCAAGGCCGTGCCGGAAACCTGGCGGCTGGACCGCAGCCGCGACGCGCTGTGCTGGACGCACCCGCCCAGCAGTTCCAACCCGGTCACCAAGCAAAAGGGCGGAACCGAACATTGCGAACGGATGTTCGTGGCCAGCCGCACCGTGATCGCGTCGCTCAAGGGCGATCCGTTCGATCTGGCATCGGGCGAGGTTCCCTATCGGCTGGACAAATGCACCGCCCCGGATGCGTTCCAGTTCGACCGCAAACGCTACGCTTGCCGCTAGGCGCTCAGGGATAGGTCGGCGCCCGCCCGAGCAGTTCGTCCAGCTGCCAGCCGATCCAGCCATGCGGGATGAAATGCCCGCCCGGATGCAGATCCAGCACAACCCGACCGGTGTCGCAGCTGTCCCATGTGGTCCGGCTGAGGGTCAGGAACGGCACCACCTGCCAGTCGCCACCGGGGCTGGGCGCGTCGCAGCCATAGGCCGCACGCCACAGCGCCACCGGATAGGTCTCATCCCCGCCCGGTCCGATGGGAAAATCCATCACCGTATCGGCGCGCCCGTGCACGTGGCGGGCCTGCGCGGGGGCCTCATCACAGCGGATGTCCTGCGCGATGGATCCCGCAATCGCCAGCAGCGCGGCCACGTCATCCCCGCTTTCGCAGACATAGCGCCAGGCCATCGCCCCGCCGAAGGAATAGCCCGACACATAGATCCGCTCGGTGTCCACCGGATAGCGCCGCGCCACATCCGCCAGCACATCATCGGCAAAGCCCACATCGGCGCTGCCCGCCTGCCAGAAATTCCAGCTTTTGTTGCGGCCATTGGGGGCCACCAGCAACACGCCGCGCCGCCGTGTGGCATCGGCAATGCGCGGATGGCGCACCACCAGATCGCCCTGCCGCGACCAGCCGTGAAAATGCAGCAGCACCGGCAGCGAGGTCTGCCCGTCCCAGTCATCGGGTTCAAGCACATGATAAGACCGCTCGCCCAGATCGCAGGCCACCTGCCCGTGGCAGGGATCCTTCCACGGGCCCATGGCAAAGGCAGGCATGGCAACACATAGCAGCAGAAACAGGCGCAAGATCATAGGGCTGACCCTAACCACCGCGCCCGGCTTGTCACCTAACGTCTTTGTCATGGCCCGGATCGCGCCACCGGCCGGGGCCCCGCGCCGTTGACGCACGCGGGCATCTGCCCCAGACGTTACCGGCTCAGGCCGCCATGCAGGTTGGGAACATCAAGGCTGGCAAAGCCGTAATGGCGCAGCCAGCGCAGGTCGGAATCAAAGAACGCGCGCAGATCCGGGATGCCGTATTTCAGCATCGCGATCCGGTCGATCCCCATGCCAAAGGCAAAGCCCTGATACACATCAGGGTCGATCCCGCCCGCCGCGATCACCTTGGGGTGGACCATGCCGCTGCCCAGGATTTCGAGCCAGTCATCGCCTTCGCCGATCTTGAGCGTGCCGCCTTCCCACGAACAGCGGATGTCAACCTCGGCCGACGGTTCGGTGAAGGGGAAATGCGACGCGCGGAACCGCAGTTCAACATCGTCGACTTCGAAGAACGCTTTGACGAATTCCTCGAGCACCCATTTGAGGTTGGCCATGGAAATGTCGGTGTCCAGCGCCAGACCTTCGATCTGGTGGAACATCGGCGTGTGGGTCTGGTCGTAGTCGGCGCGATAGACGCCGCCCGGACAGATGATGCGCAGCGGCGCGCCCATGGCTTCCATCGACCGGATCTGCACCGGCGACGTATGCGTGCGCAGCACATGCGGCGGGCGGTCGTCGCCTTCGGCACGGTGCATATAGAACGTGTCCATTTCCGCCCGCGCGGGGTGATGGCCGGGAATGTTCAGCGCGTCGAAATTGTACCAGTCGGTTTCCACGCGCGGCCCTTCGGCCACCGAAAATCCCAGCTCGCCAAAGATGGCGGTGACCTCTTCCATGACCTGGCTGATCGGGTGGATGGTGCCCCGGCCACGCCCGCGCGCCGGCAGGGTCACATCCAGCCATTCGCTGCGCAGCCGCGCGTCCAGGGCGGCATCGGCCAGCGCGGCCTTTTTGGCGGCCAGCGCGCTGTTGATTTCGTCCTTGAGCGCATTCAGCGCCGGGCCTGCGACCTGACGCTCTTCGGGGGTCATCTTGCCCAGCTCGCGCATTTTCAGGCTGATCTCGCCCTTTTTGCCCACTGCCGTCACGCGAAGATCTTCGAGCGTCGACTCGTCTGCTGCATCGGCAATCAGCGTCAGGTATTTGGCTTTGAGATCGTCCATCTGGGGTCCCCTTGAACTCGTCACGCTCTGCTAGCGGCCCTGCCCTGTGAATGCAAGCAATGGACGCCCCGACGTTGACGCCCGCCCCCGCGCGCCCCTAGGCTTCCCCCGTTCCTGGGGAGGAGATCACGATGGATCAAGTTCTGAACGACGCAGTCGCGCGCGGCGCGGTGCCGTTTGTGGTGGCCATGGCAGGCAATGCCGACGGTGTCTGGTATAGCGGGGCGGCAGGCGATGCCACGGCGGGGCGTGCGGCGGGCGAAGACACCGTGTTTCGCATCTTTTCCATGACCAAGGGCATCGGGTCGCTGGCCGCCATGATCCTGATCGACCGGGGCAGGCTGAGCATGGACACGCCCATCGCCGACATTCTGCCGGGCTGGGCCGATCTTGAGGTGCTGGACGGCTGGGATGGCGACCGCCCGATCCTGCGCGCCCCCAGAACCACCGGCACGATCCGGCATCTGGCCACCCATACCAGCGGGCTGGAATATGAATTCTGGAACGCGGACGTGCCCAAATATCTCAAGCTGACCGGCAAGCCGGCAATGCTGACCGGACAGAAGGCGTCACTGCAATCCTATCCGCTGACATCGGATCCCGGCACCCGCTGGGGCTATGGGCCCGGCATCGACTGGCTGGGCCAGGTGGTCGAAGCGGTGGATGGCCGCCGCATCGACGTGTTTTGCCAGGATGAGATCCTTGGCCCCCTTGGCATGACCGATACCGCATTCGAACCCGACCGGCTGGATGCGCGACTGGCGGATGCGTCGATCCGGGGCGAAGACGGTACGTTTGGTCCGTTCGAAATCGCCCCGCCGCCGCGCCCGGACTTCTACGGGATGGGGCAGGCCTTGTATTCGACCGCGCCCGATTACATGCGGTTCCTGCGCATGGTGCTGAACCGGGGCACGCTGGACGGCACCCGCATCCTGTCCGAAGACGCGGTGACGCAGATGCTCGCCGATCAGATGCAGGGCAAGCGGTTCCGGACGATGACAAGCATCGCCCCACCCCTGACAGCGGATGTGGTGATGCCCGCCGACACCACCCACAGCTTTGCCTTTGTGCGCTTTGAAAGCGATCAGGACGGCAAGCGCGGCGCCGGGTCGCAAAGCTGGGCGGGGGTGTGCAACACCCATTTCTGGATCGACCCCGCCCGCGATCTGGCGGCCGTGCTCATGACTCAGTCGCTGCCGTTTATGGAGCCCCCGCTGCTTGAAACCTATGACGCGTTTGAACGGGCGGTCTATGCGCAGCACGGCTGAGGCACGATAGGCAGGCTTACAAGCCTTAATCACTCTCCAACCCTGCCGTGGCACCCTGCCCGGCAGGATGAGAACCATAACCCAGATCAGACGCGCGCGATGGCTGCGGGCCCAGCGGATCCTGGCCCTGGCGGCGATTGTCCTGCTTGGCCTGGTGTCGGCCGCCTTTGCCTGAGAACCGATCAGGACGTGTCAGGATTGGGGCGGCAGCACCTTGCGCATGCTCAGACGCGTATCGACCACCTGCGCCCCATGGCGCTGGTAAAAGGCGATGCCGCGCGCATTGTCGGATTTCACATTCCAGTCCATGCGGCAGGCCCCGGCGGCACGCGCCTTGGCTTCGACCCAGTCGAGCAGCGCCTGACCGATCCGCGCGCCGCGCCGATCCGCCAGCACGAAAAGCTCCTTGAGCTCCATCTGATACCGCCGCGCGGGCCGGGGATCGCTGACCGAGGTAAAGACCGCAACCGCAGCCAGCCCCACAGGAACGTCGCCATCCCAGGCAATGGCCAGCCGGTGCGGCGTCGCCGGTGCCAGAAGCGCGCTCAGATGGCCATGCACCGCCGCGTCGGACGGCACCGGGGCATCGCGCACGTCATGGGCATAAAGCGCCCGGAACAGCGCGACCAGCGCCGGAACATCCGCCGTGGCGGCCCAGTCGATACGGATCTTGGGTTGGGATGCCGTGCAACCCCCCTGTCGTGAACCTGCGTCAAACGAAAAAGGGCCCGCAGCCTGTGCTGCGGACCCTTTGCAATCTCATACCGGGCGGACCGGATCAGGCGGCCAGAGCGGCCTGTGCCTTGGCCACGATGGCGCCAAACGCGTCGGGCTCGTGCACGGCCAGATCGGCCAGAACCTTACGGTCCACTTCGATGCCGGCCAGGTTCAGACCGTTGATGAAGCGGCTGTAGGTCAGGGCCTCGTCATGGCTGCGAACGGCGGCGTTGATGCGCTGGATCCACAGGGCGCGGAAGTTACGCTTGCGCGCCTTGCGGTCGCGGGTTGCGTACTGGTTCGCCTTGTCGACGGCCTGAGTGGCGGTCTTGAAGTTGGACTTCCGGCGGCCGTAGTAGCCTTTGGCTTGCTTGATGATCTTCTTGTGACGCGCGTGCGTCACGGTTCCACCTTTAACGCGGGACATATGTGTATCTCCTCTTAGCGGTCGTAGGGCATGTAGCCCTTGACGATCTTGGCGTCGGGGGCGGACAGGGTCGTGGTGCCACGGGCGTCGCGGATGAATTTCTTGGTCCGCTTGATCA
>JAOXSC010000096.1 GCA_025800215.1 Marinibacterium sp. | reverse complement strand
CGGGCATATTCGCATCCGCAGCTATTACGAGCATTCCTTTCGCCTGCGCCGCAGTGACGGCAAGGGGCATTCGCTGCCCCTGCAGGTCGAGATCATTGATGACGGTCCGGGCCTGCCCGACGCCATCAAGGACGATATTTTTGACCCCTTTGTGTCGGGGCGCGAAAACGGCACCGGGCTGGGGCTCGCGCTGGTGAGCAAGATCATGTCCGATCACAACGGCTGGATTTCGGTCACGTCTGTGCCCGGACGCACGGTGTTCCGCCTGTGCCTGCCGCGCGTACCCCGAGACGTAGAAACGCCTTCCTAAGGAGGATCCAACATGGACGGAACCGTACTTGTCGCTGATGACGACCGCACCATTCGCACGGTGCTGACGCAGGCGCTGACCCGCGCGGGCTGCAAGGTGCATGCCACCAGCTCGCTGACCACGCTGATGCGGTGGGTGGGCGAAGGCAAGGGCGACGTCGTCATTTCGGATGTGGTCATGCCGGATGGCAACGGTCTGGAAATGCTGCCGAAAATTGGTGAGGATCGCCCCGGTCTGCCGGTCATCGTGATCTCGGCCCAGAACACGATCATGACAGCGATCCAGGCGGCCGAGGCCAAGGCGTTCGACTATCTGCCCAAGCCCTTTGATCTGCCTGATCTGATGAAGCGCACGGCCAAGGCGCTGGACCAGCGCGCCCGCACCCCCGCCGAGGCGCGCGCCGAACCCGATGAACGCCCCGACGAGCTGCCCCTTGTCGGGCGTACCCCGGCGATGCAGGCGCTCTATCGGCTGGTCGCACGGGTGATGAACACCGATCTGCCGGTGCTGATCACCGGCGAAAGCGGCACGGGAAAATCGCTGATCGCCAAAGCGATCCATGACTTTTCCGACCGGCGCAGCCTGCCGTTCGTGACCGTGACAGGGGCCGACCTGGCCGATCTGGAAGGCCCGTCGCGGGTGCTGGCGCGGGTCAAGGGCGGTACGCTTCTGGTGGATGAAATCGGTGACATCGACGACGAAGTGCAGGGCCGCATCGTGCGCATGATGGATGCGCCGGGGGAATATTCTCCGCGCTTCATGGCCACGGGCAAGGGCGATCTGGCGGCTGCGATGGAAGGCGGGCAGCTGCGTCAGGATCTCTATTACCGGCTGTCGGGGGCGGCGCTGCACCTGCCCAGCCTGCGCGAGCGGGTGGACGACATCCCGCTGCTGGTCGAACATTTCCTGGGCCGCGCCGAGCGTGAAGAGGCGCCGCGCCGCTGGCTGAGTGATGATGCGATGGAACTGGCGCGCGGCTATACTTGGCCGGGCAATGTGCGCCAGCTTGAAAACGCGGTGCGGCGGCTGGTGCTGACCAGCGGGACGGATGAAATCACCCGCACCGAACTGGAAACCGTGCTGGGCCATCACCCCGAAGCGGAACCGGCGCTGAACCCGTCTGCGGACAGCAATGAAAAACTGTCGGCCTCGGTCGCGCGGCATCTGCGGCGCTATTTCGATCTGCACGGCAACATCCTGCCGCCCGCCGGGCTTTATGCGCGCATTCTGCGGGAAATCGAGCTGCCTTTGATCGAAATCGCGCTCGAAGCGACGGGCGGGAACCAGGCCAAATGTGCCGATCTGCTGGGGATCAACCGAAATACCCTGCGCAAGAAGATCACCGACCTCGATATTCAGGTGACACGCCGCCGCAAGTTGATGTAAAAACATCACATATCGCGTGGCAAAGAGGCATCACTGCCCGAAGATCCGCGATATATGGTGGTAGGCCGCGCATGCGGCACGAGTGAATGAGGGTATCGGGTGGCGACCCAGTCACACAGGGTGGCGCTTTTGGCGTCCAGCCGTTGGCGGATCGGGCGAAAGACCCGCACCATCACGACATTTGGTCTGGTGGTGCTGGGGCCGTTGCTGGCGTTGCTGACGTTCTTCATGCTGGGTCCGCTGGACCAGCGGGCCAGCGAACCGGCGCTGCGCATCGTGTTCCTGGCCGACCTTGTCTATATTCTGGTGGTCGCGGCATTGGTTCTGGGCCAGTTCGGCCGGCTGATGGTGGCGCGGCGCGCGCAATCTGCCGGGTCGCGCCTGCATATGCGGCTGATCGGGGTGTTTGCTCTGCTGGCGCTGTTGCCGGCGGTGGCCATGGCGATCTTTGCGGGGCTGACGGTGAATGTCGGGCTCGAAGGGTGGTTTTCGGACCGGGTGCGCAGCGTGGTGGGCAATTCGCTCGCCGCCGCCGAAGCCTATGAAAGTGAACAACGCGAAGATCTGTCCGAAGATGCGCTGGCGCTGGCGCGCTATGTGGATCAGGCCCGTCAGGTGACCCCCTTCATGAGCGATGGAGAACTGCGACAGGTGCTCAGTTCCGGCCAATGGCAGGTGCAGCGCGGCCTGCGCGAGGCCTATGTGATCGACGGCGCGGGCGAGATCCGTGCGCGGGGCGAACGGTCGTACCTGTTTGATTTCGAAAAGCCGACGCTGTTGCAGATGGAAAGCGCCGATCTTGACGGGATCGCCATCATTCAGGACTGGGACAACAATGAATTCCGCGCGCTGGTGCCGCTGAGCGGTTTCGTCGATCGCTATCTTTATGTCAGCCGCGATGTGGACGGCAAGATCCTGAGCCTGCTGGATGAAACCCAGCAGACCATTCGCCTTTATCAGCAGCTTGAAAATGAACGCGGGCGCGTCGTGTTCGAATTCGGGCTGCTCTATATCGGCTTTGCCGTCATCGTGATCCTGGCCGCGATCTGGCTGGGCATGTGGTTTGCCGAACGCCTGTCGCGCCCGGTCGGGCGTCTGGCAGGCGCCGCGCAGCGTGTCGGGGCGGGTGATCTGAACGTGCAGGTCATCGAAGAGCGTGGCGATGACGAGATTTCCATGCTGGGGCGCTATTTCAACCAGATGACCCGGCAGCTCAAACGCCAGCGTGACGCGCTGCTGGACAATACGCGGCAGATCGAAGAACGGCGCAGGCTGTTTGATTCCGTGCTCAGCTCGGTCACCTCGGGGGTGGTGGGGCTGGATCCCGACGGGCGGGTGACCTTTGTGAACCGCTCGGCCGAACGTCTGCTGGGCTGGGAAGAAGACCGCCAGACCGTGCCTATAGCGGTGGCGGTGCCCGAATTCGGCCCGCTGTTCGAAACCATCCGGCGCGGCCCGCTTGAGGTCGCCCAGGGCGAGGTCAAGGTGGTGCGGCAGGGCCGGTTGGAAAATCTGCTGGTGCGCATGGCGACGCGACGCTCGGAAACGGGCGGGCGCGAAGGCTATGTGGTGGCCTTTGACGATGTGACCGATCTGGTCAGCGCGCAGCGCATGGCCGCCTGGGGCGATGTCGCGCGCCGCATCGCGCATGAGATCAAGAACCCGCTGACCCCGATCCAGCTGAGCGCCGAGCGCATCAAGCGCAAATTCGGCCCCGTAGTGGGCGATGATCGCGAGCGTCTGGAGCATATGACGGATGTGATTGTGCGCCAGACCAATGACTTGCGACGCATTGTTGACGAATTTTCCAAATTCGCGCGGATGCCGGAACCGGACCGGCGCGACGAAGATCTGGGCATCTTGCTGCGCGATGCGCTGGTGCTGCAGGACACCGGGCAACCCGATGTGCGCTTTGTCAAACATCTGCCCAACGGGCCGGTGCCGGTGGATGCAGATGCCACGATGATCGGACAGGCGCTGACAAACCTGATGAAGAACGCAGGCGAAGCCATTGATACGTTTAAGGAACGTGGTGCGCCCGACGGGTTTTCCCCGACCATTGAGGTCAGCCTTGAACAGGGCGACGGCATGGCCGAAATCCGCATCGCCGACAACGGGATCGGACTTCCCGAAGACCGTGCACGGCTGTTTGAACCTTATGTGACCACGCGCGACGCGGGCACCGGGTTGGGGCTGCCCATCGTCAAGAAGATCATCGAAGAACATGGCGGCACGCTGGCGCTGGATGACGCGCCGGTCTTTGACGGCCAGACCCATTTTGGCGCGATGGCGGTGATCCGTCTGCCATTGCGCGTTGCACAGGCGGACGATGCTCTGCCATCGGATCAAACACACAGGCAAAAAGAAGCAGGATCAACAAGATGAGCGATATTCTGATTGTCGATGACGAACGCGACATCCGCGAATTGGTGGCGGATATTCTCGAAGACGAAGGCTATTCCACGCGCAAGGCAGGCACCGCTAAGGACTGCATGAGCGAGGTCGAAGCCGAGCCGCCGGGGCTGCTGATCCTCGACATCTGGCTCAAAGACAGTGACATGGACGGGATCGACATCCTCAAGATCGTGAAACGCGATTATCCCGATGTGCCGGTCGTGATCATTTCGGGCCATGGCAATATCGAAATCGCCGTCGCCGCGATCAAACAGGGGGCGTATGATTTCATCGAAAAGCCCTTCAACATCGACCAGCTGATGGTGGTGATCCGGCGCGCGATGGAAACCTCGCGGCTGCGGCGCGAAAACAGCACCCTGCGGCGCAAGGATGCCGGCGTGACCGAGATGATCGGGGCCAGTGCGGCCTTTCGCGGTCTGATCGGGCAGCTGGACAAGGTGACCAAATCCAACGGGCGGGTGATGCTGACCGGCGCGCCCGGCACCGGCAAAGAGGTCGCGGCCCGCTATATCCACGCCAAATCCAACCGCGCCAGCGCGCCGTTTGTGTCGATCAACTGCGCAGGGGTCGAGCCCGAGCGGATGGAAGAGATCCTGTTTGGCCGTGAAAGCGCCGAACGCGGCGTTGAACCGGGGCTGCTGGAACAGGCCAATGGCGGGGTCGTCTATTTTGACGAGGTCGCGGATATGCCGCTTGGCACCCAGTCCAAGATCCTGCGCGTGCTGGTCGATCAGCAATTTGCGCGGGTGGGTGGATCGGATCAGGTGCGGGTGGATCTGCGCGTGATTTCAAGCACCTGCCGCCGCCTCGAAGATGAAATTGACGCCGGACGTTTCCGGCAAGAGCTGTTTCACCGGCTCAATGTGGTGCCGATCCCGGTGCCTGCGCTGGATGATCGGCGCGAGGATATTCCGCTGCTCGCGTCGCATTTCATTGCCGGCTTCAACGACAGCCAGGGCTTGCCGCTGCGTGAGCTGTCTGATGACGCGGTGGCCCTGATGCAGACGATGGACTGGCCGGGCAATGTGCGCCAGCTCAAGAACCTGGTCGAGCGGGTGCTGATCCTGGGTGACGGGTCGGGCCCGATCGAGGCTGCCGAACTGCCGGGCGAAAGCGCGGGCCCGGCCGATGACGGGCGTGTGGTGCTGTCAGGCGCGCTGGCGACCATGTCGCTGCGCGACGCGCGAGAGGCGTTCGAGCGGGAATACCTGCTGACCCAGATCAACCGCTTTGGCGGCAATATCAGCCGCACCGCATCCTTTGTTGGGATGGAGCGCAGCGCGCTTCACCGCAAGCTGAAATCGCTGGGCGTGGTCACCACATCCAAGGCCGGCGCGCGGGTCGCGCATGTGGATGCAGACGCGGATGCCGAAGAACCCGCGTCGAGTTAAGGCAAGGTAAGGTAAGGCAGAGCGGGCCGCGACCGGCCCGCGTCACGCCCGGATTTCAGCCCTGGGTTTCGACCAGCTGATAGGTGCCGTCGGCATTGCGTGACACGCAGCTGTTGGGGGTCAGCGGTGGCATGACCGTGGTCTGCCGGTCGGGCAGCTGCGACGATACCGATTGCGAACAGCGCGGGATGCTCACCTGCTTGTAGCCTTTTTCGGACATGCACTGATCGGTGATGCGGATGCGCAGATCCTTGTTCACATCCACCGTATAGATCCCGCCATCCGCCCAGTAGCCGCCATAGCAGTACCGCCCCGACGTGCAGTAATAGGGCGCCGGCACATAGACCGGCGGGCGCTGGCGGACTTCATTGGCCACCGGTGCGTCCTTGAGAGCGGCGACTTCGCAGCCCAGCATGTCGGTTTCAAGCTGGGCGACCTTGCCGCCGGTGCGGTAATAGGTGTCAAGCGAGGTGCTGCAGGCACCAAGCGCCAGAACAAGGCCCAGGCCAAGGGGTGCAAATTTTGATGGCGCCATGGAACTACTCCGCGTCTTTGCCGGTTGTGATGGATTGACCGGATTGCATCCTTCTGCCATTTCCGGTTGTCGTCAAGCATGCGCGGGATGAATATATGAAGGTCATCATTTGTGGCGCCGGGCAGGTGGGCTGGCAGATCGCACGGCATCTGGCCTCCGAAGCCAATGACGTGACCGTGGTCGACAACAACCCCGATCTGGTGCGCCGGGCCACCGACACGCTGGATGTGCAGGGTGTGACGGGCTTTGCCAGCTATCCCGATGTGCTGGACCGTGCAGGCGCGCGCGATGCTGACATGGTGATCGCCGCCACCTATTCGGACGAGGTGAACATGGTCACCTGTCAGGTGGCCCATTCGGTGTTTTCGGTCGGGCGCAAGATCGCGCGGCTGCGCTCGCAATCCTATCTGACGGCGATCTATTCCGATCTGTATCGCCGCGATCATCTGCCCATCGACGTGGTGATCAGCCCCGAGCGCGAGGTCGCCGAAGCCGCGATGAAACGCCTGTCGGTGCCCGCGGCCTTTGACACCGAAACCTTCATGGACGGCAAGGCCAAGATCCTGGGCTTTGTGGTGGACGAAGAAAGCCCCATCGTGAACACGCCGCTGCGCCAGTTGACGGATCTGTTTTCGACCCTGCGCGCCATCGTGGTGGGCGTGCGCCGGGACGGCACGCTGTTTGCCCCCGAAGCCAATGACCAGATCTTTCCCGGCGACAGCTGCTATGTGTTCTGTCACAGCGATGATGTGCAGCGGCTTCTTGAAGTCATGGGCAAATCCCAAGGCCGCCAGGAACGGGTGGTGATCGTGGGGGGCGGCAATGTCGGGCTGGCGGTGGCCAAGGAGTTGGAAAACAGCCCCAACCGCATCCGCGCCAAGATGATCGAACGCTCGCGCAGCAATGCCGAACAGGCCGCAAGCGAACTTGAGCGCACAATCGTCCTGCATGGGGACGGGCTGGATTCAGCGCTTCTGGCCGAGGCCAATATCAACCGCGCCGACGCCATGCTGGCGGTCACCGATGATGACAAGACCAACCTGTTGACGGCGGTGCGCGCCAAGGCGGCGGGCTGCAACATGGTGGTGGCGCTGGTCAATGATCCGACCCTGGTCGAACTGATGGACCCGCTTGGCGTCGACGCCTATATCAACCCGCGCGCCACCACCGTCAGCTCGATCCTTCGCCATGTGCGCCATGGCCGCGTGCGCGAGGTCTATTCCATCGGCGATGCCGAGGCCGAGGTGATCGAGGCCGAGGTTCTGTCAACCTCGCCGCTGGCCGGGCAAAAGCTGCGCGACGTGGATTTCCCCGAAGGCGTGCTGGTGGGCGCCGTGATGAAGAACGGAGAGGTCCTGCGCCCGCACGGATCGCTGCGCGTGGACGAAGGCGACGTGGTCGCGATCTTCACCATGAATGCCGACATCCCCGAGGTCGAACGCCTGCTTCAGGTGTCGATCGACTATTTCTGAGCGATGGGCACGCGCGCGCGCAGGCCACGCGGGGGGTGGCTGTCGGACATGCCGCTGATCCTGGTGCTGTGGGGCGGGGCGGCCGGGGCCATGCTGGTGCCTGCGATCCTGGCCATGGTGCTGGGCGACGAAGAGCAGGGCCGCGCCTTTTTCTTCACCGCGCTGATCGGGGTGATCATGGTGGGGCTGATCCAGCTTGCCACCGCCAATCGCCCGATCCGCTATGGCACGGGTGGGCTGCTGCTGACGCTCCTGGCGACCTTTCTGCTGCTGCCGCTGTATCTGGCGCTGCCGGTCTGGGACATTCTGGGCACCACCCATTACATCAATGCCTATTTCGACATGGTCAGTGCGCTGACCACCACCGGGGCCGACATGGTGGCCAATCCCAGCCGCTTCAGCACGCCGCTGCATCTGTGGCGGGCGATGGTGGGCTGGCTGGGCGGGCTGCTGATGTGGGTCGCGGCCTCGGCCATCCTGGCGCCGATGAACCTGGGCGGGTTCGAAGTCACCGCCCGCGGCGGCGTGGTGGGCCGGCCCGACCATGCGGGCAGGGGGCGGGCCCGCAGCCTGTCGCGCAGCCTTGAGGTATCGGACCGGCTGGGTCAGTCGCTGCGCGTGCTGGGGCCGGTCTATGCCGGGCTCACCGGCGCGGTCTGTGTGCTGTTGCTGATTTCGGGCGACGACACGCTGGTGGCGCTCTGCCACGCCATGTCCGTGATGGCGACATCGGGGATTTCGCCGGTGGGGGGGCTCGATCATTCCGCGTCGGGCCTGGCGGGCGAGATCGTGTTGTTTCTGTTCATGTTCTTTGCCCTGTCACGCCTGACCTTTTCCAGCGATACTGTGGCGGCGGGCGACACCCGCATCGACCGTGATCCCGAATTTCGCGTCGGGTTGCTGATCATCGTGGTGATCCCGCTGCTGATCTTCCTGCGCCACTGGGTGGCGGTCTACGAGCTTGACGCATCAGACGGGGTCGGGGTCATGGCGCAGGGGCTTTGGGGCGCGATGTTCACGGTCACGTCCTTCTTGACGACCACCGGGTTTGTCAGCAGCCACTGGGACACCGCGCAAAGCTGGTCGGGGCTGGGCACGTCGGAACTGGTGCTGATGGGGCTGGCACTGATCGGCGGCGGGGTTGCCACCACCGCAGGCGGGGTCAAGCTGTTGCGGGTCTATGCGCTCTATCTCAACGGTCTGCGCGAAATGGAACGCCTGGTGCACCCGTCATCGGTCAGCGGCATCCGTGGCCCCAACCGGCGGATCCAGCGTGACGGGGCCTTTATCGCCTGGGTGTTCTTCATGCTCTTTGGCATGTCCATTGCGTCGGTCACAATCCTGCTGTCGGCCTATGATATCTCGTTCGAAAACGCGCTGGTGCTGGCGGTGGCCACCCTGTCGACCACCGGCCCCCTGATCGAGGTCGTGCCCGAGGCCGACATTCACCTTGCAGCCCTTGGGGCCGGGCCCAAGCTGATCCTGTGTGTCGCGATGGTGCTGGGGCGCCTTGAGACACTGGCGATCATCGCGCTTCTGACGCCCAATGTGTGGCGTCTCTGACGGCGCAGGGGCTCCGTTTGCCTGCAAGCGCTTTTTTGTGTGGAATCTCGGGCGCCATGGCGACATATTGGCCCGAGCAACGCGCATTGCAGGGTGATGCGTAAAAAACAAGAATAGTGGGAAAGCTCCGTAATGGCTTCGGACAGACAAAACCTTCAAGACGCATTTCTCAACCATGTACGCAAGACCAAGGTCCCGGTGACGATCTTCCTGATCAACGGGGTGAAACTGCAGGGGGTCATCACCTGGTTTGACAATTTCTGCGTGCTGCTGCGCCGTGACGGGCAATCGCAGCTGGTCTACAAACACGCGATTTCCACGATCATGCCGGCCCAGGCGATCAACCTTTATGAAGGTGAAGACGCCTCTTGATGGAGCATGACAGGGTCCGTACCCGCGCCTGGGTGCTGCATCCCGACATCAAAAACAATCCCGACCGGCGCGATGCGGCGCTGGCGCTGGACGAAGCCGTGGCACTGGCGCGCGCACTGCCCGATCTCGACGTGGTCGGATCGGACGTGGTGCCTTTGCCACGGCCCCATCCGGGGATGCTGTTCGGGTCGGGCAAGATCGCGGAACTGCGCGACCGTCTCAAGGCGGCCGAGGTGGAACTGGTCCTGATCGACGGCCCGGTCAGCCCTGTGCAGCAGCGCAATCTGGAAAAGGAATGGAAGGTCAAGCTGCTTGATCGCACCGGCCTGATCCTGGAAATCTTCTCGGACCGCGCGGCCACCCGCGAAGGGGTGCTGCAGGTGGAAATGGCGGCCCTCAGCTATCAGCGCACGCGCCTGGTGCGCGCCTGGACCCACCTGGAACGCCAGAGGGGCGGTCTGGGGTTTGTCGGCGGGCCCGGCGAAACCCAGATCGAAGCCGACCGCCGCGCCATCGACGACCAGCTTGTGCGTCTGCGCCGGCAGCTCGACAAGGTGGTCAAGACCCGCACGCTGCACCGCGCGGCACGGGCCAAGGTGCCCTATCCGATCGTGGCGCTTGTGGGCTATACAAATGCCGGCAAATCAACGCTGTTCAACCGGGTGACCGGGGCGGATGTGATGGCCAAGGACATGCTCTTTGCCACGCTCGATCCCACCATGCGCCGCCTGGTGCTGACCGACGGCCCCGAAGTCATCCTGTCGGATACGGTGGGCTTCATCTCGGACCTGCCCACCGAACTGGTCGCCGCCTTCCGTGCCACCCTCGAAGAGGTGCTGGCCGCCGATCTCATCCTG
>JAOXSC010000136.1 GCA_025800215.1 Marinibacterium sp. | reverse complement strand
ATGATCTGGTCCAGCTGCCCTTCGAAATCGGGGAAGTCCAGATGGCAATGGCTATCGGTGATCTGGGGGGGGTTGCTCATCTGCTCTGACCGGAGGTTTCTTGTATCTTGAACATCGTATCTAGGACCAACGCGGCAGGGTCAAGGTTCACCGCCTGACCATGACGGGCGCGAGCGGTGATCGTTGCCGCCACCTCGGCCCAGTTGCGGGCCTGATGGGGGGAGGCCGAAAGCCGGGTCAGAGTTTCCGCCTCGTTGGGGGCGGCTTCTGGTAAGGGGGCTGCGCCTGTCGCGCCGGTCATCGCCAGACGGGACAGTGCCACGTCGATCAGCGTCAGCAACAGCTCGAACCGTTCGGCTGCGCCGCGCTGGGCAGCGGCTTCGGCCAGCCTAAGGGCGCGCTGACGGTCCATGCGGGGCAGGGTATCCAGTATGGCGATCAACTCGGCATAGATCTCTAGCCCGCCCAGATTGATCAGGCGAACCGCATCGCCCACCGACCCAGTGGCCAGAGCGGCCAGATGTTCCGGCTGCGCAGGCAGTTCCGCCCCGGTCTGCGCCAAAGCGGCCTGCATATCCTCAGACCCCAGCGGCGACAGACGCAAGGTGCGGCACCGAGACCGGATGGTCGGCAA
>JAOXSC010000027.1 GCA_025800215.1 Marinibacterium sp. | reverse complement strand
GATGTGGCCGGTGTCATGCACTGCGCCGAATCCGACAAGACCGGGATCGACATGTATATGGGCACCGGCGGCGCCCCCGAAGGTGTGCTGGCCGCATCCGCGCTGAAATGCATGGGCGGGCAGATCCAGGGCCGCCTGCTGTTCCGCAACGATGACGAACGTGGCCGTGCCGAAAAGGCAGGCATCACCGATCTGAATCGGATCTACAGCCGCGACGAGATGGTAACCCAGGACGTGATCTTTGCCGCCACCGGCGTCACCGGCGGCACGCTGCTGCCCGGCATCAAGCGCGAACTGGGCTGGGTCACCACCGAAACCCTGCTGATGCGCTCGAAAACCGGATCGGTGCGGCGCATGCAGTACCGCACGCCGGTCGGCACCCAGCCGGGCCGCTGAGACCTGTGCGCCCCGCGCCCTTTGCGCGCGGGGCACAACGGTGCGGCGGGCTGAAGCCCGCCCTACCTTTGAACCGGCGCTGCGGCGCGGCCTGCTTGCCAAATGCGCCCCGGTTCTGCATGTCAGCCCCATGACTGCATTTCTTGGTGTTGACCCCTCGCTCAGCGGGCGCCGCTGGATCGGTCCTTCGACCGAAATCGACCGCGCCGCCGAAGCCATGTCCCAACAGACCGGTTTGCCCGGCCCGCTGACCCGCATCCTGGCGCGGCGCGGGGTGGAACCGGCCGAGGCCGAAAGCTTTCTGGCCCCAAAGCTGCGGGATCTGATGCCCGACCCGCGCGGGTTGAAGGACATGGAGCCTGCTGCCGCCCGGTTTCTGAGCGCCGTTCAGCGCCGGGAAAAGATCGCGATCTTTGCCGATTACGACGTGGATGGTGGCGCATCGGCCGCCCAGTTGATCATCTGGCTGCGCGAGATGGGGCAGCAGGCCACGCTGTACATCCCCGACCGCATCGACGAAGGCTATGGCCCCAACGCCCCGGCCATGGCGGATCTGGCACGGGACCATGATCTGATCATCTGCGTGGATTGCGGCACCCTGTCGCATGACGCTCTGGCGGCGGCCAAAGGCGCGGATGTGGTGGTGCTGGATCACCACCTGGGCGGCGAAACGCTGCCCCCTGCCCTGGCTGTGGTGAACCCCAACCGTCAGGATGAAAGTGGCGAGCTGGCCTATCTGTGTGCCGCAGCGGTGGTGTTCCTGATGCTGGTCGAAGCCGGACGCCAGCTGCGTGCGGCGGGCAAGGCCGGGCCGGACCTGATGGCCCTGCTGGATCTGGTGGCGCTGGCCACGGTGGCCGATGTTGCGCCGCTGATCGGCTTCAACCGCGCGCTGGTGCGCCAGGGGCTGTCGGTGATGGCCCGGCGCGATCGCCCCGGCCTTGTGGCGCTGGCGGATGTGGCGCGCATGGACACCGCCCCCAACAGCTATCACCTGGGGTTCCTGCTGGGCCCGCGCGTCAATGCGGGCGGGCGGATCGGCCAGGCCGATCTGGGCGCGCGCCTGCTGGCCACCGACCGCATGGGCGAAGCCGAAGCCCTGGCGCAGCGGCTTGATCAGCTCAACACCGAACGGCGCGAGATCGAAGCGGCGGTGCGCGCCGATGCGCTGGTGCAGGCCGAAGAGCGCGGCCTCGACGCGCCGCTGGTCTGGGCCGCAGGCGATGGCTGGCATCCCGGCGTGGTGGGGATCGTGGCGTCGCGGCTCAAGGAAACGGCCAACCGGCCATCCATCGTGATCGGCTTTGACGGCGATATCGGCAAGGGCTCGGGGCGGTCGGTCTCGGGGATTGATCTGGGCGCCCAGATCCAGCAGCTGGCGCGCGAAGGCCTGCTGATCAAGGGCGGCGGGCACAAGATGGCTGCGGGCCTGACGGTGGCGCGCGACCAGCTGGAACCGGCCATGACCCGCCTGAGCGAGATGATGGCGCGTCAGGGCGCGGGCGCGCTTGGGCCCGGCGATCTCAAGCTTGACGGGTTGGTGATGCCGCGCGCCGCCACCGTGGATCTGATCGAACAGATCGAACAGGCCGGACCCTTTGGCGCAGGCGCCCCGGCACCGCGCTTTGCGCTGCCCGACATGGCCGTGCGCTTTGCCCGCAAGGTCGGTGAGACGCATCTGAAACTGTCGCTGGATGACGGCGCGGGCGGCGGCATCGACGCCATCTGCTTTGGCGCGTTTGACGGCCCGCTGGGGCCCGCGCTGAGCAATCATGGGGGCGCACGTTTCCACGTGGCAGGGCGGCTTGAGATCAACACCTGGCAGGGCCGCCAGAGCGTCCAGCTGCGTCTGGAAGACGCCGCCCGGGCATGAGCTCAGGGGGGCAAAACAGGGGGCTGCAAAAGTTTTTCAAGTTTTTTGCCAATCAGTGCATTTTTCTTCTTGCGCCCCCCCGACGCTTTCCTTAAACCGCCCCTCACACACTTGATGGCCCGTTCGTCTATCGGTTAGGACGCCAGGTTTTCAACCTGGAAAGAGGGGTTCGATTCCCCTACGGGCTGCCATCCTTCCCAAAATGAAAATTTTGAACCAGACCCGGAAAACGCTTGTTTTGCGTTCTTTGCCCGTGGGTTGCGATGCCGCAGTGATGTGTTTCTTGATCCTTCGACCTTGATCCGCCGCCACAATCCGGGAACAACGGTGCGGGGGCTGCACCCGTGTTGCGCGGCCCCTGGACCCCCAGGCCTGCCAGAGCAAAAAGCGCGCACCCATGACCGATATTTCCGCCCTCAAGGATCTGACCAAACGCGCCAATGGTGCCTTCAGCCAGTCGCAGCTGCCCCAGGCGCTGGCGCTCATCAACGAAGCCCAGGCGATCCGTGCCGATCACCCGCCGATCCTGCGTCTCAAGATGCGGACCTATATGGGGCTGGGGCAGATGACCGAAGCACTGGCGGTGATGGACGCCCTGCCCGACGATCTGCTGCGCGGCAAACTGATCGACATCTCGGCGCGGCTGCTGCTGGCCACCGGCAATATCGACCGCGCCGCCGCACTGATCGACAGCGTGCCGCAGGCCGGCACCACCGACCCCGCCTATCAGGTCGCCGCCATCCGCGTGACCGAAATGGCCCAAGGCGGGCCCGAGGCGCTGGCCCTGGCCACACGCTTTGCCGATGCCCATCCCGACCACAAGCTGGTGTTCAAGGAATTCCTGCGCCTGTCGCAGCAGCATGGCGAAAAGGCGCAGGTGCTGGACCTGCTGCGAGCGGCCATCGCCGACAGCCCCGAAGACGTCTATATCCGCGATCTTGCCCAGCTTCTGGTTCAGATGGACCAGCCGCAGGATGCGCTGGAGCTGCTGGACACCCATGCGGCGCTGAAATCGAAGCATGGCTGGTGGTATGGCACACGGCTTGACGCGCTGGCCCTGATGCCGCCCGGCCCGACACTGATCGCCACCGCCGAAGAGGCCGCCGCCCAGTACCCCGACGACCCCAAGATCCATGAACGCCTGTGGCAGGCGCTGGCCAGCGATCGCCAGCGTGACGATGCGGTTGCCCGTTGCCGGGCCTTTGCCGATGCGCGCCCCGGCCACGCCCCCGCGCAGCTGGCCGCCGCGCAGTTCCTGATGTCTGCGGGCGAAGCCGATGCAGCCGATGGCGTGGTGCGCCGCATGAGCGAGACCATGGGCGACACCGCCATGTCCCTGATCATCCAGGCCAAGCTGAGCTTTATCCAGCACGATGCGCTTGGTGCGCTGGCGCTTGGCCGCCGCGCGCTCGAGCTGCCCGAGGCCCCGGCCGACACGCTGCGCGTGATCGCGCGCGCCGAACGCGCCCTTGGCGACCACACATCGGCGCTGGACCGGATCCTGAGCTATATTCCGGGGGCCCCCAATGATGTGGGCGCGCGGCTGGATGCGGCCGAAAGCTATTCGATCATCGGGGAATTCGACAAGGCGCAGGCCTTTCTGGACGAGGTGTCGGACAGCCGCAGCGCGGTGCAGCCGCGCCGCCATTTCATCCGCGCCAAGATGGCCCTGTCGCAAAGCGATTTCACGGCCTTTTCAAAGGCTTGCGAAACCGCCATTGCCCATGATCCCAAGGCATCGGCCCCCTATATGTACCTAGCGCTGGCGCAGATGCTGATGGGCGATATCGACACCGCCTGGCAGACCCAGCATGTGCATGCCCGCGTGCGCGCCACCGAAGATCTGTCCGGGCAGGCCAGCATGAAACCGCGCAAATCTGTGCTGGGCCATCTGCTGAACGAATTCCGGCTGCTGGGGCGTGACCCCGACCTCGCGCTGTGTGGCCCCGATCACGACCCGGCCGAAACGCTGCCGATCTTCCGCGCCAAGGTCGAAGAGATGCCCGAAACCACCGCCTATGCGCTCTGTCAGCTGACGGCGCTGCGCAAGCTGGGCGGGGTGTCTGACACGCCCCCGGCGGCAGATGTATCCGCAGCCGAGCGCATTCCGCGCAAGCTTTACCAGTTCTGGGACAAGGCCGAGCGCCCCGAGCAGGTGCAATGGGTGATGGATCAGAACCGCACCCTGAACCCCGATTTCGACGTCACGGTGTTCACCGAAGAAAGCGGCGTGCGCTACCTTTATGACAAGGGCGAAACCAAGGCGCTGCGTGGCTATCAGCTGGCGATGACGGCGGCGCAAAAGGCCGACATCCTGCGGCTGGCGCTGCTGTGGCACGAGGGCGGCGTCTATATGGATGCCGATGACCGCTGCCTGCACCCGCTGGGCGACTGGCTGGATCTGCGGATGAACTTTGTGGGCTATCAGGAATTCTATCGCAGCATCGGCAACAATTTCCTGGCCGCGGCCCCCGGCCAGCCGATGTTCCGCGCCGCGCTGGATCAGGCCGCCGAAGCCAGCCTTGGGCCGCTGGGGGAAACCCTGTGGCTGTCCACCGGCCCCGGTGCGGTGACCCGCGCCTTTGCGCATCTGGCCACTGGTGCGGATGGCTATCCGCTGGACGGGCAGTGGATCCTGCCCGATACGGCCCTGCGCCGCCATATCGGCATGCATTCACGCCTGTCCTACAAATCCTCCGACAGTCACTGGATCCGCCAGTTCATGAATGCCGGCACCCCTGCGCGCAGCCCGAAGGCGCGCGCATGACCGGGATCCGGCCCGGAGAGCTGGCAGGCCCCGCGCCCGACGCCACCGATGCCGGGCTGCAATTCATCGGGCGCATCCGCACGCCCTGGACCGAACGGGCCGACTGCCCCCGACAGGGGCGATCGGACGGGCCGGTCTGCCGGGTCGTGGTCTTTGCCCCATGGGTACAGGCGCTGGACGGGATCGAGCGGTTTGCCGATCTTGATCTGATCTACTGGCTGCATCAGGCGCGGCGCGATCTGCTGGTGCAGACCCCGCGCCATGCGGACGGGCCACGCGGCACATTTGCCCTGCGTTCACCGGTGCGGCCCAACCCGCTTGGCCTGTCGCGGGTGCAGCTTGTGCGTCGCGAAGACGCGGTGCTGCATGTGCGCGGGCTGGATTGTCTGGACGGCACACCGCTGATCGACATCAAGCCCAATCGTTGCGCGCACAGCGCCTGACGCATTGACCGGGCGGCGGGTGTCGCGTGTTCGGAGCGACGTGGTCCGAGGGGATCGCCGTGCGGATCTGATCGCCACCGGATCGGAGGATACGCCTTCGCCGCGCTATTCCGCAGCGGTCTGGGCCCCCGCCCCCGAATCATAGAAACGGTGCTGAGCACGGCCCGCATCCTTGGCCGCATAGAGCGCCATATCCGCCTGTTCGATCAGCTCGGCAGGCGACAGGCACGCCTCGGGCGACCAGAAAGCGATGCCGATCGAGGCCGAAATCCGGCAGCTTTTTCCGTTGAACGGCACCGGTTCTTCGATCCGTCCAATCACGCGTTCGGCGATCCCGTCGAGCACCGCGCGATCATCAAGATCAAGCAGCAGCAGGATGAATTCATCACCGCCCACCCGCGCGACGATGTCATTCTTGCGGATCTGCCCCAGCATCGCACGAGCGGCCTGCTGCAGCACGTGATCGCCCGCCGCGTGACCATGGGTGTCATTCACCGCCTTGAAATAGTCCAGATCGAGATGCATCAGCGTAAAGGGCACATGATCATGGCAAAGCCGGTCAAGGATGTAATCCAGCGCGCGGCGGTTCTTGAGCCCCGTCAGCGTGTCGGTAAAGGCCTGCTCTTCGGCGGCGATCTTGGCCCCCTGCAGGCGCTGGTTGAGCTGGCGCGACGCCTCCATCGCGGCGGATTTCGCCTCGACCAGATAGAGCATTTCCATGGTCAGATCGGTGGCGGCGAAATCGGCGCTGGTCAGCGCATAGTCGCGCACCGCATCCAGCACCGAAATGCCAAAGGACAGGTTGATCACCGCCCCCCCACCCGATGGCAGCGGCGCCAGCACGCCCTTGAGCCGTGTATGGGGGGCATCGCGCATCTCAAGATGCAGTTTCTGCCCCGCAATCGCGTGCAGATCCGCCATCGAACTGACCCGGCGCGGGCGTTGCAGATCAAACAGCTCCAGAACACGGCGCCCCTGCATCGGAGCGTCGGGGCGCAGCTTCTGCAGCGTCGGCCCGACCTGAACCACATGCCCGGTGGCATCCAGCAGCACATGCATGGGGCACAGAAGGTTCAGCACCCGGCAGAATTCATCGCTGGCGATCACAGCGCCGTTGCAGGGGGTGTCGGTCATGATGCCAGCCCCGCACCCAGATCGAATTGCCGCCCTTCGGCAAAGCGCATGTCCACCAGTGCGATCGACAGAACCTCGACCCCGTCTTTCTGCCCCTCGTGCTGCAGCATCACCAGCGCGCCGTAATCATCCGCCATCGCCCGCAGAACCCCCATGATCACATGGCCGAACCCCGGAATGCCGGGATAGCAGGTCAGGCTGAACTGGCCGGGCGTATGTTCGCGCAGCTCCATCCGGGGCAGATGCAGATCCGCCACCGCCAGCCGCGTGCGGTCGGGCAGATCATCAAGCGAATGCAGAAATTCCGAATAGCTGGTGCCGGCGAACCGCAGCAGGCGCCGCAGCCCTTCCAGTTCGGGGTGTGACACCAGATAGGTGCCCAGATCTTCAAGCAGGTCATCGCGGTCGCGCGATAGATCGGCGCCCAGCAGATCCAGCACCTGATAGGTGATCGCATCCTCATAACTGAGCATCGATTCGAATTCGTCATATCCCAGATCCGCGTGCCGCATGATCCGGCGCCAAAGATCGTCCCCATAGGTCTGGCAGACAAAGGATTGTATGGATCTGTTGATCAACCCGTGCACGTGACACCCCCGTTCGCTGATCCAGACTTGCCGCAATCATATTAACAAAGGGCAAAGATCACCGGAGGCAAACGGGCCAAATTGATCAAATGCGTCTAGAAATCAGTCGGAGCGCCGCCTTCTTCCTTACGTTTGGCGACAAAGGCCTGCAGCTCTTCGCGAATTGCAGGCTCCATCGGGGGGGCTTCGAACTGGGCCACGATCTCTTTGAAAAGCCGGTGCGCGCGCTCGGCGGTCCAGATCCCACCTGCCGCTTCCCAGGCTTCGAAATTCTTCCAGTCGCTCAGATAGGGCTGGTAAAAGGCGGAGGTATAGCGCTCCTGCGTGTGGTCGATGCCAAAGAAATGCCCGTCATGGCCGACCTCGGCCACCGCATCCAGCGCGATGTCTTCGGGCGTGGTGGCAAAGGTTGCCGGCTCAAGATAGCGCTGGATCTGCTGCAGGATCTCGCAATCCATCACGAATTTCTCGGGACAGGCGATCAGCCCCCCTTCGAGCCACCCGGCCGCGTGATAGACCATGTTGGTCCCCGATTGCACCGCCGCCCAGAGCGAATGGCCGGTTTCCCACATGGCCTGACCATCGGGCACATTGGCCGCGCAGACCCCCGACGACCGCATCGGCAACCCGTAGAACCGCGCCATCTGCCCGGTCATCTGGGTGGCGCGCATATATTCGGGCGTGCCAAAGGCGGGCGCGCCGGATTTCATGTCCACATTCGACGTGAAGGTTCCGATCACGCAGGCCACGCCGGGCCGGATATATTGCGCCAGCGCAATCGCGCTGAGCGCTTCGGCCAGCGACTGCGCCACCGCCCCGGCCATGGTCACCGGCGCCATGGCCCCGGCCAGCGTGAACGGCGTACAGACCAGCCCCTGCCCGCGCCGCGCCATACGCATCCAGCCATCCAGCATCGGTTCGTCATGCTTCAGCGGCGAGGTCGAATTGATGTTGGTATACATGCGCGGGGTGGCATCGAATGCGTCATGATCCAGCCCGCCTGCAATGCGCACCATCTCCATCACGTCTTCGACCCGTTCGCGGCCGAGGCTATAGGCATGCATCACCTTGTCGGTCAGCGTCAGCTTGTCATAGACCACATCCAGATGGCGCACCGATGCGTGCACATCCACCGGTTCCACCGGATAGCCACCGGCAAAATGGATGCAGTTGAAATACTGGGTCAGCTTCAGCAGATCCTGACACTGCGCGCGGGTGCCCGACACTTTCTTGCCCAATTCCAGATCATAGTAATTGGGCGGCGACGACACATTGCCAAACAGGATGTGCCGCCCGCCCACCGTGATGCGGCGATCGGGGTTGCGCGGGGTGATGTCGAATTGCGATGGCGCCTTGGCGATCATCTCCATGATCCAGTCACGGCCCATGAACACGATGTCGTCACGGATGATGCAGCCCGCGTCGCGGTAGATCGCAAGCGCTTCGGCATTGAGGATGCGGATCCCGATCTCTTCCAGGATATGCATCGCGCCCGCATGGATCGCCGCCACACCGTCGCCATCCAGCGGCTCGGTGGGCCGGTCGACATTGACCGGGATCCGCCAGGGCATCTGCTCGATCACCTTGCCGCCGCGCCGGGCCGCGTTGCCAGCCCGTCCGCCACTGCGCCGCCTGCGCTGCTCTGCCTGTGCCATCCAGGTCTCCTCCGCTGTCTGAACCCCAGCAGAGGACAATCACATCGGCCCCGCCGCTCTGTTCGCGACGGATCCTGTCGTTTTTTCGTGATGAAATGCCGGAGACCGGCGCCGATCAGCCGGTGCCCAGCCAGCCCGGCAGATGACCGATGTCGGGCAGAACCACATCGGCATGCGGTGCGAGCACATCGGCGCCCGCCATCCCGGTGAGCACCCCCACCGTCTGCATGCCCGCCGCACGCCCGGCGATCAGGTCATGGGTGCTGTCGCCCACCATCACCGACCGCGCCGGATCGTGCCCCACATGGCGGCAGAATGCCAGCAGCGGGTCAGGATCGGGTTTCGCGCCATAGCCGCTGTCAAAGCCTGCCACAAAGTCAAAGGCCGCCCGGATCCCCACCGCATCCAGATGCGCATGCGCGGCCTCTTCGGCGTCATTCGTCATGACCCCAAGCGCCAGCCCACGTGCGCCCAGTTCAACCAGCAGATCGGCCAGCGGCGCGGCTTCGACCAGCGGCGCGCGGGCGGCATGGTGGATCAGCCGCAGCTCGACCGCATCCACATCGGCATCGGGCAGCGCACTGGCCAGCAATTCGGCGGCTTCGCGATTGGTACCCGCAATGATCGGGCTGTCGGGCAAAAAGGCCGAGGTCGCCAGATCATAGCGCGCCGCCTGCCCCATCGCCTGCGCCAGCGCGGCATCGCCGCCGGAAAGTTCGGCGATCACCGCTGCGCCAAAGGCATTCCAGGTGCCGCCGAAGTCAAACAGCGTGCCATCCTTGTCAAACAGGATCGCGCCCACATCCCGCGCCGGGGTCATCGTGCCAGGTGTCATGTCCGTCTTCAGGTCCAGTGTATCACATCACCGCCGGGCAGCCCGGCGCGCGCCCGCATGGGCAGATCGAATTCCGCGCCCACGCTCTGGCAGAACCCCATCACCCAGGCATCGTCCATCAACAGGAAATCCAGCACCGCAGCAAGGAAAACCGGATCCCCCGCACGGGCGCGCAGATCCCCTTCATGCGCGCCGGTCGAGCCCATGAAGACCGGCAGAAGATCATCATTGCCCAGAACCCAGGCCAGCACCTGCAGGGCCAGCGTTTCGGCGCGGTCAGGGGACAGTGGGGTCATGGGTCGAGCTCCGTACTTGCATGGGCACAGCCCGCCAGCGCGGCCGTGTCTTCCAGGATCAGATGCACCGGGGCCATGTCAAGCCGATCCGCAAGCGCCCCCTGCCGCGCCAGACCCGCCGCAAACCGATCGCGCCCCGCCCCCGACAGGACCGATCGCGCCACGCTGCCAGCAAAATAGATGCCGCCGGTGGGCATGTAATAATAGAACAGCTCTTGCGTGAGGCACCCCGTCAGATAGGCCATCAGATCCAGCGTCGCCGCCGCGTCCGAGGCCCGGTCTGCCTGTGCGTCCTGCACGATCTCATGCGCGCTCAGCCCCGCAGGGCCGCCGCGGGCCACATGCAGCGCCACCAGCCCGCGCCCCGAAAACAGCGCTTCGATGGATCCAAAACGCCGGGTTTCATCGCCAATGGCCTCGCCCAGCGGGGCGATCACGTCAATGGGCAGGCGCGCATGGCCCAGTTCGGCCTCAAGCACCGCAACCCGCCCCGCCACATCCTGCACCGCGCAGATATTGGTGCCGGTGCCCATGCCCATGACCAGCCGCTGACCGCGCGGACGCGCGCGGCCCGCACGCAGCGGCACCGACTGGCCCTTTTGCAGCGCCCCCAGACAATAGCCCAGGGCCACGATGTCATTGATCAGGCGCACCCCGCCTGCCCCGCCTGTCGCCCCCCGCAGATCCAGACCCGCGCCGATCTGGGCGCGGTCGAACTGCCAGTCCCGGTTGGTCAGCCGGGCGGTTTCGCCCGAGACCGGCCCGGCAATGGCAATGCAGGCCCCGGTCAGCCGCGCGCCCGGTTCGGCCGCGCGAAAGGCCCGTGCGACGCTCAGGAAATCGGCATGATCATCGTTGCGGAACCGCTGGGGCTGCGAAATCAGCCGCCCCCCTGGCCCGGCCAGCGCCAGACGGGAATTGGTCCCCCCCACATCGGCAACCAGAATAGCCATCGCTGTCCCTCGCCTCGCTCTCAGGTTGCGCTGTCATGCGGGTGTTTGCCCAGAATGATCATGCCAAGCAAGTCATCATCGGTAACGTCGGCCACATCCACCGTGCCCACCAACTTGCCGTTCTTCATCACGCTGGCGCGGTCGCACAGCTCCATCACGTCATGAATGTCATGGCTGATCAGAAAAATGCCGATGCCTTCGGATTTGAGCTGCTGGATCAGTTCGGACACCATCTGGGTTTCATGCGGCCCAAGCGCTGCGGTGGGTTCATCCATGATCAGGATGCGTGCGTTGAAATAGACCGCCCGCGCAATCGCCACCGACTGGCGCTGCCCGCCCGACAGGGCCGACACCGGTTCGTTGAACTTTTTGAAGTTCGGGTTCAGCCGGGCCATGATCTTGCGGCATTCGGCCTCCATCGCGTCTTCGTCGACAAAGCCCAGAGGCGTCACCAGCTCGCGACCCAGAAACAGGTTCGATGCCGCATCCAGATTATCGGCGAGCGCCAGCGTCTGGTAGATCGTTTCGATGTTGTAGGCGCGGGCATCGCGGGGATTGCGGATCTCGGCCCGCGTGCCGTTGATGCGGATCTCGCCGCTGTCCATCTGATAGGCGCCCGACAGGATCTTGATCAGCGTCGATTTGCCCGCCCCGTTGTGGCCCAGCAGGCCCACAACTTCGCCCGGATGCAGATCGACGCTCACATGATCCACCGCATGCACGCCACCGAATGAGATGCAGATGTCGCGCATCTCGACCAAAGGTGTCTGGTCCGTCATCATTTTGCCCCCGTGCGTTTGCGATAGATGATGTCGATCAGCACGGCTGCCACCAGCACGATGCCCACGACGATGTTCTGAAACGGCGCGTCAACGCCGACCATGGCCATGCCCGATTGCAGCGACTGCATGATCAGCGCGCCCAGGATCGCCCCGTGAATGGTGCCCAGCCCCCCCGACAGCGCGGTGCCGCCGATCACCGCTGCTGCGATCACCCGCAATTCGTCGAGTGTGCCGATGTCATTGGAATGGTTGGCCAGCCGCGCCGACGCGACCACCGCCGACAGCGCACAGAGCGCGCCCATCATCGCGAAGACCTTGACCGTCAGCAGGCGCGTGTTGATGCCCGACAGCTCGGCCGCGTCCGGGTTGCCGCCGGTGGCAAAGATATAGCGCCCCAGCCGCGTGCGTCGCGCGATGATCGTCATCACCACCGCAACCGCGATCAGGATCAGCACCGAAATCGGCAGCCCGTAGGCGGCGGTGAAGCCCTCCGGCATGACCTCGCCCTTCGCTTCGAACATGCGCTGCAGGCGGCGCACCGGGATCTGATAGCTGTTGAGGATCCACACAAAGCCCAGGATCCCGCCCGTCACGATGGCCGACAACAGCGCCTCGGCCCAGAGCGGTTTGACGGAAAAACCATGGCGCGCCTTGTTGCGACGCGCGGTCAGGATCGCAGCCACCGCCGCGATGGCGCCCAGCCCGCCGATGATCCAGGACCAGCTGGCCCCGAGCGTGCCGTTGATGCCGCCAAAGATCATGAAGGTGCTGTCCAGCGGACCGATGGTCTGACCATCGGTCAGATACCAGGCCACGTTGCGCCACACCAACAGGCCCCCCAGCGTGACGATGAAGGCCGGGATCGTCAGATAGCCCACCAGCCAGCCCTGAAAGGCACCGATCAGCGTGCCCGTCAGCAGGCCCACAAAGATCGTGATCACCCAGGTCATCGGGTGGTTCAGCCCCAGCCCCAGCATCTCGGGCAGGATCTGCGTCTGGGTCACCGCCATCACCGCCGAACAGGTCGCCAGCAGCGATCCCACCGACAGGTCGATATGGCGGGTGACGATGATGAACACCATCCCCGTGGCCATGATCGCCACCGACACGGTCTGGATCGTGAGGTTGAAGATGTTGCGTGCGGTCAGAAAGCGCCCATCGGTGATCAGATCGAAGCCGAGGCACAGCAGCATGAAGGCGCCGATCATGCCCAGCAGGCGGGTGTCGATTTCAAGCGTTTCAAAAATGTTGCGTCGGACCTTGGGGGTCGTGACGGTATGGTCGGTCATGACGGTCTCCGGATACAAAACGCCCGCCGCCTTGCTGCCAGAGCATGGCCATCAGCGACGGGCGTACAGGGTCAGGTGATCGGGTGCGCCGATCAGTTGCAGGGGGCGGGGCCGCCCGACACGCCCTGGCAGAGCGCCTCTTGCGTGATCCAGCCCGCATCGACCACGGTGCTCAGATTGTCCGCCGTGACCGGCACGGGTTTGAGGAACACCGCCGTCAGTTCGGCCCCCGATGGCGATGTCCAGCTTTGCGCGCCATCGACATCGCCCATGGCCGCCCCACCGGCCAGCGCCACTGCGATCTCGCCCGCGGCCCGGCCCAGATCACGGGCGTCTTTCCACACGCTCACGGTCTGGGTGCCCTTGGCCACCCGGTTCAGCGCCGCATGGTCGCCATCCTGGCCAGAGACCGGGATGCCGTCCATGCCCTGGGCGGTCAGCGCGGCCACCGCGCCCCCCGCAGTCCCGTCATTCGAGGCCACGACCGCATCCACATTGTTGTCCTGCGCGGTCAGGATCTGTTCCATGTTGCGCTGCGCATTGGCGGGCAGCCAGCCATCGGTATAGGCCTCGGCCACGATGGTGATGTCGCCTGCGTCAATCGCATCCTGCAGCACCTCTTGCTGGCCGCCGCGCAGGAAATCGGCGTTGGGATCCGTGGGCGAGCCCTTGATCATCACGTAATTGCCACTGGGCTGCTGTTCGAGAACGGCGCGCGCCTGCATCCGTCCCACTTCGACATTGTCAAAGGTCAGATAAAAGGCGCGATCATCATCAATCAGGCGGTCATAGCCCACAACGGGGATGCCTTCGTCTGCCGCGGCCTGAACGGCGGGGGAAATCGCCGACGAATCCTGTGCCAGAATGATCAGCGCGTCGACCCCCTGGGCAATCAGCGATTCCACATCCGACAGCTGCTTGGCCGACGAGCTTTGCGCATCCGCCGACACATAGGCCGCACCCGCCGCATCCAGCGCCGCCTTGATCGCGGCCTCATCGGTTTTCCACCGCTCTTCCTGGAAATTCGACCAGCTTACCCCAACCGTGAGATCCTGAGCCAGCGCCGTGCTGCCCAGCAAGAGCCCAGCCGTTACAACGGCTGCGGTTGCAAATCGTGTCATGTCTGTCCTCCCAAAGACTGCCCCCGCCCTCCCGGCTTGGGGACCATGGGACAAGCGTGGCGCATTTTAATTTGAAACGCAAATTAAATCAGGTACGCTGCGTGAAAAAGCGCCATTGACCAGCCGTGGCTTTAGCATATCGGTGCCCGGATCGGGCCAGGGAAAGACCTGAAGGAGAGGATGCAAATGTCTGAAGGACCGCGTGAATTGGGGCGCCGGCAGATCCTGGATGCGATCCGTGCGCATGGCCCCGTGCCGCGCATCGAACTGGCCCGGATGACGGGGATCAGCCGCGCCACGGTCACCACGATCACCGCCGAAATGCTGGCCCATGGCCTGATTGAAGAGGTCGCGCCAGCCGACGACACACCCGGATCGGGCCGGGGCCGCCCCCGAGTCGACCTGCGGATTCGCGGCGCTGCCCACCTGCTGGCGGGCATCAAGATCACCTCGGATCACCTGTCGATCCTGCTGATGGATTTTGACGGCACCGAACGCAGTCTGGGCCGCGTCCCCCTGCCCGCTCCGGTCATGTCACCCGAAGCGCTGGTGGATGCGCTTGGCGATGCGCTTGACCTCAGGGCGCGCCACATCGGCCTGCGCCGCAGCGACATTTCGGCCATCGGCATCGGCCTGCCGGGGATCGTCAATGCCACCAGCGGGCGGGTTCTGTGGTCGCCGGGGCTGACCAAACGCAATGTGGATCTGGCGCGCATGATCGGTGACCGGCTGGACCTGCCCGCGCTGATCGACAATGACGCCAATCTGGTGGCCCTGGCCGAACAGCAGTTCGGTCAGGGGCGCGGGCGCGACACCTTTGTGGTGGTGACCATCGAAAACGGCGTCGGGATGGGGCTGATCCTGAACGGGGCGCTCTATCGCGGGGCGCATGGCTGCGGTGCCGAATTCGGTCATATCAAGGTGCAGCTGGATGGCGCGCTCTGCCGCTGCGGCCAGCGCGGCTGCCTTGAGGCCTATGTCGCCAATTACGCGCTGCTGCGCGAAGCCGCGTTGGTCATGGGGCCATCCGCCGATCCGCAGATGACACTCACCGGGCTGCAGGATGCCGCGCGCGCCGATGACCCGATGGCCAAAAGCATCCTGGAACGCGCAGGCCGGATCTTTGCCATGGGACTGGCCAATCTCATCAACCTGTTCGATCCCGAACTGATCATCCTGGCCGGCGAAGAACACCAGCTTGGCCATCTGCACGGCCCCGCGCTGCTTGACCGGATCACCAAACAAAGCCTTCAGGTCGACCGCGCCCCGCCCGACATCGTGGTGCATGGCTGGGGCGCACGCATGTGGGCGGTGGGGGCAGCGGCCATTGCGCGCCATCAGGTCACGGAACTGGCCCTGGACAGGATGCGTCGCGATGCCATGTAGGATCGCGTTGACCGCAGCTGTGCTGGCGGGATCGCTGCTGGCAGACATCGTCACGGCCGAGCCGCGTTTCACCCCGGTGCCCGTGCCCGATCACCGCTATACCGGCGGCTGGGATCATTTTGTCGGCGGCGGCATCGCGGGGTTCGACTGTTCCGGCGACGGTCTGCCCGAGCTTTTCGCCGCAGGCGGCGACAGCCCGGCGATGCTGTTGCGCAACGGATCGACCCGCGACACGGTCCGCTTTGCCGATGACACCCCGCCCGAACTGGCCCTGCGCGGGCTGACCGGTGCCTATCCGCTGGATGTGGATGGCGACGGGCATATGGATCTGGCGCTGCTCAGCACCGGGGCCAACCGGCTGATGCGGGGGCTGGGGGATTGCCGCTTTGCTGCCTTTGACACCCCGATCGACACCGCCGCGCCGCGCTGGACCACCGCCTTTTCGGCCACCTGGGAACCGGGCCAGAGCCTGCCAACGCTGGCCTTTGGCAACTACGTGGATCGCAGTGACCCTGACGGACCGTTTGGCACCTGCGACGCGCATCGGCTTTGGCGACCGCAGGGCGACAGCTATGGCCCGCCGCTGGATCTGACACCCGGCTATTGCACCCTGTCGATGCTGTTTTCCGACTGGAACCGCGACGGCCGGGCCGATCTGCGGATCAGCAATGACCGGCATTACTATGTGTCGGACGGGCATGAGCAGCTTTGGCACATGACCACCCCGCCCCGCCCCTATTCCGAAACCGAAGGCTGGCGGCCGCACAAGCTCTGGGGGATGGGGATCGCCAGCCGCGATCTGACCGGTGACGGGCGGCCCGAAGTGTTTCTGACCTCGATGGGCGACCAGCGCCTCCAACAGCTGCGCGATGGCGCCAGCGGCCCCACCTATGACGATGCGCCATTTGCCCGTGGCACCACCGCGCACCGGCCCTATACCGGGGGTGACGGGCGGCCATCGACCGGCTGGCACGTGGCCTTCGGGGACATCCAGAATGACGGGCGTGATGATGTGTTCATCGCCAAGGGCAATGTGGATCAGATGCCCGGTCTGGCCCATGACGACCCCAACAACCTGCTGATCCAGACCCCCGATGGCACCTTTGCCGAAGCCGGAGAGCGCGCAGGCATCGCCAGCCTGCACCGCGCGCGCGGCGCGGCTCTGATGGATCTCAACGGCGACGGGCGGCTGGATCTGGCGGTGGTGAACCGCCGGGCCCCGCTTGAAGTCTGGCAGAACCTCACCGCCGATCCCGGCCACTGGCTGAGCGTGTCGCTGCATCAGCCCGGCGGCAACCGCAACGCCGTGGGCGCCTGGATCGAGCTGGACGACGGCACCCGCATCCAGACCCGCGAAATCACCGTGGGCGGCGGCCATGCGGGCGGCGTGGCCGGGCCCGCGCATTTCGGTCTGGGCACGACCCGTCAGGCGCGGCTGCGGGTGATCTGGCCGGATGGAGAGGTGGGCGATTGGCAAAGCACCCCCGTGGACCGCAAGATCACGATCCGCCGCAGCGGCGTTTCCGGGTTTCGGTGACACCCGGCACAAGATGAACCGGACACGCTTGGGCCGGTTCAATGACTGGGGCGGCTCAGCACATAGGTTGCGGCCAGCGCGATGGCCACCACCTGTATGATCAGCACCCGCACCGGCACGCCCATGACCAGGCTCAGCCCCAGGGCCGCGCCCATCATCCCCACCGCAATCCGTTTGTAGCGCGGCGCGATCGCACCCGTGCGGCGCCAGTCTTCGATCATCGGGCCAAAGATACGGTGCTCTTCCAGATAGGCGGCAATGCGCGGCGATGACCGGGCAAAGCAGAATGCGGCCAGCAGCACAAAGGGCGTGGTCGGCAGCACCGGCAGCACCACGCCCAACGCGCCCAATACCAGCGCCAGCCCGCCCGCCAGCAACCAGAGCGGGCGCGCAAGATGCGCCATCGTCTGCCTGACCCGCTCCATCATGACCCCTTTTGCCCGCGCTCTGCGCGGCCATCAAACCACCCAAACCGGGTCTTGTCGAATGCAAAGCGGCGGGAAGATCCCCGCTAGCGCGCGACCGCCAGCCCGCTGGGCACCTGATCGGGCACGCCCAGCCGGCCCTTCAGGCTCTGATCGTCGCTCAGGCTGTGCAGGAACGCGATCAGCGCGGCGATCTCGGCCTCGCTCAGCGCCTGCGGTTCCAGCACATTGGCCGCCGCAATCTCTGCCCGTTCGGCCGCGTCGCCATGGGCGCGCAGATCATCGGCCTGAAACCCCGGCCAGACCGCCTGATCCGGGTCATGGGCCGCCAATGCGGCCAGCGGGTCGGCGTGATGACGGATCACGGCATCCAGCGTGGCATAGGCCCCACTATGGCCATAGGGCGCGGTCTGCGCCACATTGCGCAGCGATGGCGTGCGGAACGCATAGGCATCCCCGGCCGCCCCCGTCACCCGCATCCGCCCAGTGTCGCGCGCATGGGTTTCGAACCGCGCCGCCTTGCCCGGACCAATCTGGGGCATAGCGATGGCGTGAAACCCGTGATCGGTCTGGAACTGCCCCGCATGGCAGGTGCTGCACCCGGCCGCGCCATAAAACAGCTCAGCCCCCGCCAGCGCATCGGCATCCAGCACCGCGTCGCCGCGCAGGGCGCGGTCAAAAGGGCTGTCATCGGCGCGCCATTCAAAGGCGATGAAATCGGCAATCACGTTCGAGATGTCGGTAAAGGCAATGGGCCGCTCCCCGATCACCGCGTCAAAGCGGGCGCGATAGGCCGGGATCGCCGCCACCCGCCCCGCCAGAATGTCCCAGGCGCCCCCATCGCCGGTGATACGCCCCTGGCGCACCGCACGTGACACGTCGTTTTCACTGTAATGCCCGGCCATCTCATCGGGGGACAGCACCGGAAACATGGTCTGTGCCGATAGCGCACTGGCAAAACCCTGCTCCATATCCGTGCCCAAGGGCGTGCGCAGCCCCGATGGGCGCGACGGATCGGCTTCGAGCCGCCCATCGTGAAAGAACACCGTAAATTCATCCGCGCCAAGGTTGAACAGCGCCGGGGAATTGCGCGGGATGCGCTGTTCGGGCGGGTTCGCAGGGTCGGCGCGGCGTTCAGGCCCCAGCCCGATCCCCCCATCCCCCAGCCCCAGCGACACGCCATCGGATGTGGCAAAGCGCGGATGGTGGCAGGTGGCGCAGGACACCTCGCGATTGCCGCTCAGGATCGGGTCATAGAACAGCAGCTGCCCCAGCTCGACCGCCTGCGGCGCGGGGCTGGCAAAGCGCGCATCCGCCCTGGGCCAGGGCGTGCCCGCGACACTTCCGGCTGCCATGCACAGCGCAAGAGGGGCCAGCATTCGGATCATGTCGTGTCCTCCTTGATCTCGACCTCAAGCCGCTGGCGATAGGGGCGGTCGGGGGTGATGATGATGTCGCCAAAGCGGGGGATGTTCACACTGTCGGGCAGGCCCTGCGGTTCCAGACACAGCCCGTGAAACGGCGCATGGCGCTGCCCCGCCAGCGGCCGCGCGTCCGAGCCGAGCCCCGCCCCAAGACCAGCGCCGGTATAAAGCTGCAGCCCCGGCTGATCGCTGCTCAGGCGCAGGCCCATGCCATTGGGCGCGCGAAGCGCGGCGACCTCGCGAAACCCGCCGCCATCCAGCACATAATTCAGGTCGATCCCCGCCCGCGCCGGATCGGCCCGGGCGAGGCTGCGGGGCGTGCGCAGGTCATGGGCCAGCCCGTCCAGCGGCAGGATCTGACCCGCGGGCAACCGGTCCGGCCCGCAGGGCGTCACCGCCCCCGCAGCGATCCGGCATCGCAGCGGCCAGAGCGGCCCGTCCATCCCCAGCGTGTAATAGCTGTGCTGCGCCAGGCTCATCGGCGTGGGGCGATCCGTCTCGCCATAGATGTCATAGCGCAGCCTGTGGCCGCAAAGCGTGACCTGCAGGCTCAGACGGCGCCGACCGGGAAACCCGTCTTCCAGATGCGCCAGATCCAGCACAAAGCGCACCGCGCGCGGGCCGTCCTGCGTGCCGCGCCAGAGCCTCTGACCCAGCCCCCCCGCCCCGCCATGCAGCAGGTTGGGCCCTTCGTTGGCCGGGATGTGAAAGGTCTGGCCATCCAGTGTGAAACGGGCCCCCGAGATCCGGTTTGCCACCACCCCGACGATCTGACCCATATAGTGGGGGGCGGCGCGATAGGCATCGGGTTCGGCATGGCCCAGCACCACCGGCACCAGACGCCCGGCCAGCGGCACCTGCCAGTCCTGCGTGATGCAACCCAGGCTGAGCATCCGCACGGACACATCGCCATCGCACAGGGTGAAGGTGTCGATCGCCCCCATGGCCCCCCTCATCCCGGCATCGCCTTGAGCGCGCCGTAGCTGTCGCGGAACATGCCATAGGCGGCGTCGAATGCCGGTTGCAGGGCCGGGTCAGGCTCGACCACACGGGCGATGCGCGGCGGGCGCATGACCGTTTCAGGATCGGCACCGCTGTCGCCACAGCGGGCCAGCCGCGCTGCCCCCAGGGCCGCGCCGAATTCTCCGCGCGCAGGCAGCACCAGCGGCACGCCCAGCACCGTGGCCAGCAGATCCACCCAATAGGCCGACCCCGTCCCACCGCCGATGGCCAACAACTGCGCAGGATCCGCCCCGGCGCTGCGCAGCGCCTCAAGGCTGTCGCGCAGACCAAAGCTGACACCTTCGATCACGCCCTGCACCAGATCTCCGCGCGTGTCCGCAATATCGAGCCCCAGAAACGCGCCCCGCACCGCGCTGTCATTATGCGGTGTGCGCTCGCCCGACAGATAGGGCAGGAACCGCACCGCGCCGGGGGGGCGCAGCCCGCCGCCCAGCCCCTCGGTCAGCACCGCCGGGCTGTCCCCCAGCAGCCGCGCCAGCCAGTTCAGACTGTCGGTCGCCGCCAGCATGACCCCCATCTGATACCAGCGTCCGGGCACCGCATGGCAGAAACTGTGCACCGCCGTGGCCGGGCGCGGGTGAAACCCGTCGCGCGCGGTCAGGATCACCCCCGACGTGCCCAGCGACACGAACCCCTGCCCTTCGGCCAGTGCCCCGGCACCGCAGGCCGCTGCGGCATTGTCCGCCGCCCCCGCCACCACCCGGACACCGCGTGGCAGGCCCAGTGCGTCGGCACGCGCAGGGGAAACGGGGGCCACCACGTCGCAGCCTTCGAACAGCGCAGGCATGTGATCGCGTCCCAGCCCCGTGGCCGCCAGCAGATCATCCGCCCAGTCCCGCGCCCCGGTATCGAGCCAGCCGGTCCCGGCGGCATCCGACATCTCGGACGCAGCGACACCGGTCAGATGCCAGACCAGATAGTCCTTGGGCAGCAGCACCTTGTGCACACGATCAAACAGCGCGGGCTCATGGGCGGCGACCCAGGCCAGCTTGGGCGCAGTGAAACCGGGAAAGACGATATTGCCCGTGCGCGCGCGGAAGGCCGGGTCAGCGTCCAGCCGGTCGGCCTGATCCGCCGCGCGGCTGTCGTTCCACAGGATGCAGGGGCGCAGCACCGCCCCCTGCCGATCCAGCAGCACCGCCCCATGCATATGCCCCGCAAAGGCCAGCGCGCGCAGATCCGCCAAGCCCCCCGGCGCCTGCGCGCCCAGATCGGCCAGCACCTGATGCAGCGCGGTGATCCAGTGGGCGGGGTCCTGCTCGCTCCAGCCCGGATGCGGGTGGGACACCGGGTACTGCGCTTCGGCCTCGGCCAGAACGCGGTCTTCGCCATCCACCAAAATCCCGCGCAGCCCCGATGTGCCCAGATCCAGCCCCAGATACATGTCTTGCCCCCCTCAACTGCATCCGCATCCTGACCATGATAGCGATAGCAGCCGCTGCGAACAGGGATAATCTGGGGCGCGGCATCCTCAGCGCATCCGGCGCATCCGGCGCCAGCATCGGGGCGCATCGGCAGATCCCCGCCGACGCGCCGGACGGGATTAAGCGGCTGTTAACCAGTATGGGTGAGGTTGGTCGGCATCCTTTGATGTCCACCGAAAGGCTTTCGTGTGTCAGGCCGCATCCTAATCGTCGACGGAGTTTCGACCAATCGGATCCTGCTCAAGACCCGCCTGGCTGCTGCCTGCTACGGGGTCTCGCAGGTTGATCGGCTGGCAACGGTCCGCCCGGTGATCGAACGCGACCGCCCCGACCTGATCCTGTGCGCCAGCCAGCTGCCGGACGGCACCGCGTCGGATCTGCAGATGATGCTGCGCAGCACGCCGGCCCTTTCGCGGGTTCCGGTGATCACCATCACCCCGGCGGGCGATCACACCGCACGGCTGGCGGCGCTGTCATCGGGGTTTGACGATGTGCTCAGCCGCCCGCTTGACGACACCTATCTGATGGCGCGCATCCGCAACCTGCTGCGCCGCCGCCGGGACGAAGCCGACTTGCACAGCGCCGAACACAGCATGCGCCGCCCCGGACTGGCCGATGCCCAAAGCGCCTATACCATCCCCGTCAACATCGCCGTAATCTGCGCCGACCGCGTCGCCGCGCGGGCGCGGGCGACATCGCTGCGCGGGCGCGTCAGCGATACGGTCAGCGGCTATGGTCAGGGCGATCTGCAGCAGGCCATGCAACAGGCGCCGCGCCCCGATGCCTATGTGCTCGACCTGACCGGCGACATGCGGCAGGCCGGGCTGCGGCACCTGGCCGAGCTGCGCGCGCGCGCAGGCACCGGCCACGCCGCACTGATCGCGGTCTGCCCGCCCGACGCCCCGGATCTGGCCGCCGACGCGCTTGATATGGGGGCCGATGACGTGCTGCCCATCGGGTTCTGCACCAACGAACTGATCCTGAGGCTGGCCACGCAGCTGCGCCGCAAACGCCGCACGGATCGTTTGCGCGCCAGCCTTGCGCGCGAACTGGAGGCCGCCGTCACCGACCCGATGACCGGGCTTTACAATCGCCGCTATGCCCTGCCCCATCTGCACGGGGTGATGGCCAAGGCCAGCGCCTCTGACGGTCAGTTTGCGGTGATGGTGGCCGATCTGGACCATTTCAAATCGGTGAATGACCGCTTCGGTCATCAGGCCGGGGACGCGGTGCTGATCGAAACCGCCCGGCGCCTGCGCGAAGGGCTGCGCCCGTCGGACATGGTCGCGCGCATCGGCGGCGAAGAATTCCTGATGGTGCTGGACGGGCTCGACCTGCCTGCCGCCCGCCGCGCGGCCGAAGCGCTCTGCCGCCGCATCGCCGCCCACCCGGTCGAGGTGCCTGGAACCGCGCAGAAGATCCGCGCCACCATCAGCATCGGGCTGGTCTGCGGCCCTCTGGACCATTCGGGCCCGACGGGCAGCGCGGATCCGGTGTCGGACCTGCTGGCGCGCGCCGACCGCGCGCTTTACGAAGCCAAGCATGCCGGTCGCAATCAGGTCACCCAGTGCCCATCGGCGGCCTGACCTCCCGAACGCCGGTCTTCAACCAACCCACGCGCTGAACCCGCGCCCGCTGTCAGCGGTCATCCTTGGGCGGATGCCCCGGTTTGGGTGGATGCCCGTGGGGCGGCTTTGGTTTGCCATGGTGATCCAGCCGGTCGCGCATCACCGCTTCGAGCCGGTCGGCATAGGCACGACGGGCCGCGACATCCATGGTTTCCACATGGGCCAGCCAGCTGTCATTGGACAGGGTCAGCCAATCGGCATGGCGCGCGACCTCGCTGTCGATGATCGCCTCAAGCCGCACCATATCCGGCGGGTCGGCGCGCAGCGCGGTGGGGATCTCGATCAGAATGGCCCGGCGCGACATGCGCTGCGGCTGAACCTGCCCGCCCAGCTCGGCGCGCAGGGCCTTGCGGTCTTCGGACGCCAGCGTCCTGAACAGAACGATCCCAAGCGGCGCGCTGACCCTCGGGCCATGCTCGCGGTCATTGAACCGCCAGACGGCGCCCGCCACCAGCCCCAGAACCGTCAGGTTCAGCGCCAGCGATCCCACCAGCAGCAGTTTCATCCAGCGCGGGCTGCGCCGCGTTACGGTGGCATCTTCGGGATGCGGTGTTTGGGTCATCGCGTCCTCCTGTCAATTCTCGGCAAAGCTGGCGGGCATGGCCACGGTCTGGAACAGATCGTCATATGTTTCGACCTGACCAAAGACCAGCGCGGCCGGGTCGATCCCGATCCCGGCACTGGGCGGGGCAGCGCCGAACCAGATCCCCACCAGACTTGCGGCCACCAGCCCGCCAAGACCGGGCCAGCCGCCAAGCCCTTCGCGGATCTGTTGCCAGATCCCCGGCGCAGGCCGAGTCACGGGTGGGGCAACGGGCGGGGGCGCGATCAACGCGTCCTGTGCTGCCATCGCATCGCTGATCAGCCGGTCCATGAAAGCGGCATCCATCTGCGGTGTTTCGGTCCGCGCAGCATCAAGATGCGCCTTGAACACAGCATCATCTGTCATGTCATTCGTCATCCTCAAACCCCAGATCCGCGCGGCGCCCTTTCAGCGCCGCCACCAAAGCCCGTTTGCCCCGCGCGGTCAGGCTCTCTACCGCTTCAACGCTGATCTCCATGATCTGTGCGATCTCGGGATTGGCGAGGTCCTCAAGATGGCGCAGCATCACCGCCTGGCGCTGCCGCTCGGGCAGCGTGTCCAGCGCGGCCTGCAACGCCGCCGCCCGGTCCGCCCCGGCCATCCGCGCCAGGGCCGAGGGCGCCTCATCGGGCGGTTCGGGCACCGCATCCAGATCAAGCGCGCGCCCACCATGGCGCCGCAACCGGTCCCGGCACAGGTTCAGCGCCACCTGATACACCCAAGTGCTGACCTGCGCCCGGCCCGGTTCCCAGTCCGGCGCGATCCGCCAGAGGCGCAGCAGCGCCTCCTGGGTGACGTCTTCGGCTTCGCTCCGGTCGCCGAGCATGCGGCAGGCCATGGCAAAAATGCGCGGCGCGATGGACTGCGTCAGCGTGACCGCCGCGCCGCGATCGCCACGGGCAAAAGCCGCCAGCAAGGCGGCTTCGGCCTGAGCCCCATCCCGGTCGGGAGGAGCCCCGCTTATGCGCGTGGCACCGTCCACCACAAAGATCAGTCGGCCGATTTGCCGGGCTTGCCGCCCGGACCCTTGGCGCGGTCCTTGAGATTGGCGCGCGCGGTGTCGAACTCCTCTTGCGAGAGCGCGCCATTGCCATCGGCATCGGCCTTTTCAAAGAAGCGGTTGGCGCGCTTTTCGTGCTTGGCGCCGGGTGCGGGCAGCTCATCGCGGCTCAGCATCCCGTCCTTGTTGGCGTCGAACCGCGCAATCATCGCCTGCACGCGGGCCTCGGCATCCTTGCTGGTGCGGATCATCAGTTCTTCGACCGACAGCAGGCCGTCGCCATCGGTGTCCGTCGCCTCAAAACGGCCTGCGTGATGGGCCTTCATTTCGTCCGGCGTCAGCGCGCCGTCATTGTTTGCGTCAAGCTCGGCAAAGCTCGCCCGCGTGCCGTGGCCACCTTTGGCCTCTGCGCTGACGGCGGAAACCGCCAGGCCCGTGCTCACGATCAGGGCCATGAAAACCGCGTGTTTCATTGTGCTCTTCCTCTCTTGCCGGGCGACCCCTTGCCGCCCGAGACATACCTCTAACGCCCTGCAGATGCGACTCCGTCGAAAAAATATGCCCCGCTCTGCGGACCACCGCACGGGGACGTGGCGCGACATCCGGACGCAAGACATCTCGTCCCCTTTCAAACGCGGGCCCCATAGGAGCATATAGCCTGCATCTTATTTACGAGTCCCCCCATGCCCGATACCGACACCCCCATCGCCGACGAGACCAGGCTTTCCCAGGAGCGCCCGGTCTGGCCTGCCATGTTCCGTGGGTTTCGCCGCAAATGCCCCAATTGCGGCAGCGGTCCACTGCTCAAAAGCTATCTCAAGCTCAATGACAGCTGTGCGGTCTGCCGACAGGATCTCACCCCTGCGCGCGCCGATGACGGGCCGGCCTATCTGACGATCCTGATCGTGGGACACCTCATGGCACCGCTGCTGCACGTGACCTATGTGCAGTGGCGCCCCGAACCGCTGGTGCTGTTCACCATCTTTGCGGTTGGCTGCGTGGGCCTGTCGCTCTACCTTCTTCCCAGATTGAAAGGGGTGGTCGTGGCGTTCCAGTGGGCGCGCCGCATGCATGGATTTGGGACCAGACCCTGATCCCGCGACATCTGCAAAGGCCGGGGGGATCATGACAATAGACAAAACCGCCATCCGCGACGCCGCCACGGTGATCGTGCTGCGCGACCGGTTCGCAACGCCGTCGGTGCTGATGGGGCAACGCGGCCGCGCCGCTGCCTTCATGCCAAACAAGTTTGTCTTTCCCGGCGGCGCGGTGGATGCCTCGGACGCCCACATCCCGCTGCTCGCACCGCTGCCCGCGCCCTGCTTTGACAGGCTGGACAGCGATGCAACGCCGGGCCTGCAACAGGCCCTGGCGGCTGCGGCGATCCGCGAGCTTTGGGAAGAAACCGGGCTGGTGCTGGGCCAACGTGCCGACTGGCCGGACCCGCCCGCCGACTGGGCCAGCTATGCCGCCACCGGCCACCGGCCCGATGCGGGGGCGCTGCAATTCGTCTTCCGCGCGATCACCCCACCGGGCCAGCCGCGCCGCTTTGATGCGCGGTTCTTTCTGCTGGATGCCGATCAGATCCAGGGCGACCTTGACGATTTCAGCGCCGCCTCGGACGAGCTGTCGCATCTGCAATGGATCCCCCTGCAGGACGCGCGCCGCTTTGACCTGCCCTTCATCACCGAAATCGCCCTGGCCGAAATCGGCGCGCGCGTGACCGACACCGCAGCCCCCCCCAACGTGCCCTTCTTCAAGAACTCCGACGAAGAAAACCTCTTTTTGCGACTGCACGGCACACCCCAGACGCCGCACGACTGAGACCCGTCGGATTTTAGGTATTTTTAGCCACAAAGAAGCACGACCCTGCCCTTCTTTGTGGCCCGAAATACCTTGGGGGAGACGCGCGCAGCGCGGCGGGGGCAACGCCCCCCGGACCCGTCAGATCGCCAGGATCAACAGCAGGATCGACAGCGCCAACAGCCCCATCCCCGCCAGTTCCCGGCGCGTGGGGCGTTCGTGGAACACGAATGTCGACGCCAGCAGACTGAAGATCAGCTCAACCTGCCCAAGCGCTTTGACATAGGCCGCGTTCTGCAGCGTGAAGGCCAGAAACCAACAGAACGATCCCCCAAGGCTTGTCAGCCCCACCCAGGCCGACACCCGGCGCGAGGCCCAGACCGCCGCAAGCTGCGCCCGGTCGCGCCAGGCCAGCCACAGCCCCATGCCGATCATCTGCAGGCTGGTCACCGCAGCAAGCGTGATCGCCGCGCGCAGCACCGGCGCGTCGCTCAGCGCCGGGTCCAGCCCCAGCTCGAGCGATGCCCCTCGGTAGCTGACCGCCGACACCGCAAACAGCGCCCCCGACCCCAGCCCCAGGCCCGACGCGCGGTTGGTCAGGTGGCGCCACCAGGGCCCGGCCTCGCCCGGCGGTTTTGACAGCACCAGCACCGCCCCAAGCCCGACCGCAATGGCCAGCCACCCACCGGTGCTGATCGTGTCGCCCAGCACCACCAGCCCCACCAGCGCGGTCTGGATGACTTCGGTCTTCTTGAAGGTGATGCCCACCGCAAAATTGCGCTGTTTGAACAGCAGCACCACGCAGATCGTGGCCAGGATCTGCGCCAGCCCTCCGCAGGCCACGAAGCCCCAAAAGCGCGGCGACAGACTAGGCAACGGCGTATCGCTGACGATCAGCCAGCCCGCCAGCGCCGCCACCACCAGTGGTGCCGAATAGGCAAAGCGCGCAAATGTGGCGCCTGCCGCCGACAGGGTCACCGCGCTCAGCGATTTCTGCAGCATGAAGCGGGCGGTCTGAAACAGCGCCGCCGCCAGTGTCACGGGGATCCAGAGGCTCATTCCCCCTTGGTGGACGATCCCTGCCCCGATGACCAGAGCGGATGTGGCACCGGATCCTTGGCCCGCCACAGATGATCCCGAAACAGCGCGCCATAGGACCGGTAGACATAGCCGTCATTGCAGGCCTGATACCGCGCCCGGCCCGCCCGGTAGAGATCGGGCAGCGCATACCACGGCGCGCGCGGATGCATGTGGTGCACCACATGCAGGTTGTTGTTGAGAAACAAAAACCCCAGCAGCCCGCGATCTTCGATGATCACCGTGCGGGCGCGGGATCTTGCATGGGCACGATGTTCGGCAAAGGTGCGTATGCGCAGGATCGCGAGCCCCAGATAGGCCGCCGCCCCATAGGCCCAGACCGGCATCCCCACCGCCCAGACCCAACCCAACACCAGCGCCACCCCCGGCAGATGCAGCCCCCAGGCCGCGATCACCTCGCGATCCCCGGCGCGCGCCCGGCGCCAGTCGGCGCACATGAACCCGATCTGCCCGATCAGCGGCCCCAGCAGCATCCGCCCCGCCAGCGTGTTGTTCAGCCGCAGCACCCAACGCAGCCCGCCGGGCAGGCGCTGCCAGACCTGCGGATCCAGATAGTTGCTTTCGGGATCATCGTAAGGGTCGGTCAGCCGGGCATCGCGATGATGTGCCAGGTGCAGATCGCGGAACCGCCGATAGGGCACGGCAAGGCTCAGCGGGGCAAAGAGCAGCGCTTCGTTCAGCCCGGCGCGGCGAAACGGGTGGCCATGCACCGCCTCATGGGTCAGCGAGGCGTGCAGCGCAATCAGAAGCCCCGCAGGCACCACGGCCAGCACCGGCAGAGAGGCCCCCACCACCGTCACCCCGGCCCAGGCCAGATAGGTCCCCAGGATCAGCCCCAGTGTCTTCCAGTCGCCCGCCTCTGCCATCATCGGTCTGCCCGTTCCCTGTCGTCTTGTCACACATGGGCTGACATGGGCGCGGGCTGTGGCCCATTCGGAAAATCCTCAACATTGGTCACCATCTGTGATAATAGTCATCAGATGATAGATATTCCTGACAAACGGGACCGATCCGCGCTGTTTCGCCAGCGCCTGGCCCAGGCCATGGCGGATGCGCGCCTTAGCCAAAGCGCGCTGGCCCGCGGGATTGGCGTTGACCGCTCAACGATCTCTCAGGCCCTTAGCGATCAGGGGGCGCGGCTGCCCAACGCCCATGTTGTGGGCGCCTGTGCGGCCATTCTGGGGGTGTCAAGCGACTGGCTTCTGGGCCTGTCGGACCGGCCCGAAAGCGCCGCCGATCTGCTGACCCAGAGCCTCACCCTCACCGAAGCGCCACGCGCATTGGTGGATGAACGCATCTTCGGCTGGCACCGCGAGGCCGCAGGCTACAAGATCCGCCACGTGCCCGCAGGCCTGCCCGACATGCTCAAGACCCGCGACCTGCTGGACTGGGAATACAGCCCCCATCTGGGGCGCACGACCACGCAGGCGATCAACGCATCAGCCGACCGGCTGGACTGGATGCGTGGCGCCCAGTCGGACTATGAAATCGCCCTTCCCCTGCACGAGCTTGACAGTTTCATCGACGCCACCGGCTATTACCGAAACCTGCCCGCACAGACACGTCTGGATCAGGTCGATCACCTGCTGGCCCTCACCGACCAGCTGTATCCCCGCCTGCGGCTGTATCTGTTTGACGCGCGCCAGCTCTATTCGGCGCCAATCACCGTGTTTGGCCCGCTGCTCTGCGTCTTTTACGCCGGCGGGCACTACATCGCCTTTCGCGACCGCGAGCGGATCGAGACCTTTACCCGCCATTTCGACCGGCTGGTGCGCGAGGCGCGGATCAGCGCCCGCGACCTGCCCGCGCATCTGGCGGCCCGACGTACCCGGATCAGATAGGTCCTAGCGCGGCTGCCCGACAAAGCGCCCGGCCCCCTCGGGCAGGGGCAGGCCGGCCTGCGCCGTCACGAACCGGTCGAGCACCGCTGCCATCTGCGCGGGCATCGGCGCCGGGCGGCGCGTTTCAAGCGAGACATGGATCAACACATGTTCGCCCGTGGCCAGCAACCGGGTGCCGCACCAGATTTCATGCCACAGATGCATCTTCTTGCCGCCCCCCCCCAGCACCCGCGTGCGCAGCTCGATCACCTCAGCCAGGCGGGCTTCGTCCAGATGGCGGATATGGGTCTCGGCGGTAAAGAAACTGCCGCCGCTGGCGATATAGGCCTGATCGCAGCCGATGATCTCCATAAAGCGGTCCGACGCATCGGCAAAGGCCTGCAGATACCGCGCTTCGGTCATATGGCCGTTGTAGTCCAGCCAATCCACCGGCACCGCGCGGCGCACGGTGATCACCGGCGCGGCAGGGTCGGTCACCGCATCGGCCGTGCGCGGCAGCCCGGCGGCGGCCCCCTGCGCGCGGTCCTGCGCATTCAGGATCGCCCCCGCCCCCCAGTCGCGCGGCTTCAGCGCCCGCATCATCGCCACCAGATTGTCATCGCGCATCCGTTCAAGCTCACGGATGCCCATATGCCCCGATTGCGCATCCGACTGACCCGCGATCAGATCCACCAGATCATCGGTGAACGCGGGCACATCCATCAGCTTGGTCCAGGGCCATTTCAACGCGGGGCCGAACTGGGCCATGAAATGCTTCATCCCGGCTTCGCCCCCGGCAATGCGATAGGTCTCGAACAGGCCCATCTGCGCCCAGCGGATGCCGAACCCATAACGGATCGCGTCGTCGATCTCGGCGGTGGTGGCCACACCATCGCTGACCAGCCAAAGCGCCTCGCGCCAGACCGCTTCCAGCAGGCGATCAGCAAGATGGGCGTCGATTTCCTGCCGGATATGCAGCGGGTACATCCCGATACCGTCGATCACGGCGCGTGCGCGCGCCACCTGATCAGGCGTCGACGCAGGGCTCGCCACCAGCTCGACCAGGGGCAGCAGGTAAACCGGGTTAAAGGGATGCGTCACCACGATGCGACCGGGCTCTACCGCCCCCGCCTGCAGATCCGACGGGGTGAACCCGCTGGTCGATGACCCGATCAGCACATCCGGCCCCACCGCCGCCTCGATCGCGGCATAGACCTTGTGCTTCAGCTCCAGCCGCTCGGGCACGCTCTCCTGCACCCAGGCTGCCCCCGCAACCGCCTCCTCCAGCGTATCGCACAGCTGCAACACCCCTTCGGCAGGCAGCGGGCTGTCGCTCAGCCCGGGCAGCGACCGGCGTGCATTCTCCAGGACCTCGCCGATCTTGCGCGCGGCTTCCGGATCGGGGTCGAACACCCGCACATCCCATCCCGCCAGCAGAAACCGCGCGGCCCAGCCACCGCCGATCACCCCACCCCCGACAATCGCCGCATGACCGCTCATCTGCGCATCCTCTCTGTTTTCTTTGTGGCCAAAAATACCGCGGGGGAGCCCGCAGGGCGGGGGCAGAGCCCCCAATTAAGGTGTGGGCGGGCGGGCCCACCCACCAAAGCGTCATACCGGCGCGCGCTTGACCAGACCCAGCTTGGCGCGCACCTCGTCCGGCCCGATCACCCGCGCGCCCAGACCTTCGATGATCCCCCGCGCACGCTCGACCAACTGCCAGTTCTCGGCCAGAACCCCTTTGTCGAGCCACAGGTTATCCTCCAGCCCGACCCGCACATTGCCCCCCGCGAGCACCGACGCGGCCACATAGGCCATCTGGTTGCGACCCAGGGCAAAGGCGCTGAAACACCAGTCCGGAGGCACATTGTTCACCATCGCCATGAACGTGTTCAGATCATCCGGCGCGCCCCATGGCACGCCCATGCACAGCTGCACCAGCGCAGGGCTGCCCAGCACCCCGTCGGCCACCAGCTGTTTGGCATACCACAAATGACCGGTGTCAAAGGCTTCGATCTCGGGCTTCACCCCCAGCTCGGTCATCATCCGCCCCATCGCCACCAGCATGCCGGGCGTGTTGGTCATCACATAATCGGCTTCGGCAAAATTCATCGTGCCGCAATCCAGCGTGCAGATCTCGGGCCGGCATTCGGCCACATGCGCCACCCGTTCAGAGGCACCGATCATGTCGGTGCCCACGCGCAGCGGAAAGGGCGCCTCGACATCGCCGAAAATGATGTCCCCGCCCATGCCTGCGGTGAGGTTCAGAACCACATCCACCTCCGCCTCGCGGATCCGGTCGGTCACCTCGCGATACAGCCGAAGGTCCCGCGACGGCGCCCCGGTGTCGGGGTCGCGCACATGGCAATGCACCACCGCCGCCCCGGCACGCGCTGCGGCAATCGCGCTGTCGGCGATCTGGGCGGGCGAGCGCGGCACATGCGGGCTGCGATCCTGCGTGCCGCCCGATCCGGTCACGGCGCAGGTGATAAAGACCTCACGGTTCATGGTCAGCGGCATCGCACCCTCCCTTGTCTGACGGGGTTACCTTGCAAAGGTCGCGCCGGAAAATCCATGCCGCACTCGCCGGGGTTTCGCCCAATCGTGCAGGGTCGCCCCCGCCGCGCCGGTCAGACCGCAAAAAAGGCGCCCGGTGTCCCGAACGCCCTGCAGTCATGCGCACACATGCAACCGCGATCAGTCGGTGGCTGTTGAAGAGGTTCCGTTGTTGCCCAGTGCCGCGCCGATCACGACAAGAGCGGCCACGCCTGCCACCGCATTCCCGGCCACGCTGCCGCCGGCCAGAACCTCGGGCAAGGCGCCGGCAACGGACGGATCCAGAAATGGCGCGGCGCATCCATCGCGATACACCTCGACCCGGCGCGCCTGAGCTCCGGGCCCGGCAACACCTTCGCCTGCGGCCGTCACGCTCGATCCGCTCCCACGGGCCGCATTGGCCACGGTCTGCGCGCGGCGCTGCGACAGGGCAAGATTTGCCTCGGCGGCCCCGGCCTCGCTGGCATAGCCACGCACAACCACGGTAGGATCCACCGCCCCGCGCACGAAATTTTCGACCGCCGCGCTTTGTGCAGCCGTGATGCTGGATATTCCGTTGGGAAAGAAGACCGACAAGGTGCAGGCCGCTTGGCTCACCTGAGCCGACGCACCACCAGCCACCATCGCGCCACACAATCCAAGCGCTGCAATCCAAGTCTTTTTGATCATTACCTAGCCCCCGCCTCAAATTATCATAAAACTTAACGTAAGTATAAGTTTCAAACAAGAAAAAAGGCAGGGGTTTCGCCGTCATCTACGGGGAAAATCGAATGCGATTTCCCCGTGTTGCCGGAATGTATTGAGGTATCGAATTGCCAAAGATCAGGTGACCCAACGGAAACTCAAAGCCACGGGAATTATCGTTTTGCCCCCGAAAACCCGGTGCGCCCGCCCTATCCGGGCGGCCCGAATACCGGATCCGGACCGCCCAGACAGCCCCGTCAATACGGCATCGGATGGGCGCGATGGGCGGCGTCGATGTCGCTGAGGATGTCATCAGACAGCGTCACATCGACAGATGCCAGGGCACAATCAAGCTGCGCCATCGTGGTCGCGCCAAAAATCGCAGACGCCATGAACGGCCGCGTCCGGCACCACGCCAGCGCCAGATGCACCGGATGAATGTCATGTCGGCGCGCGATCTCAAGATAGGCGGCGACCGCGCCATCCACCCGGTCGGACACACGCCCCCCCAATTCCGGGCTCAGCGATTTGCGCGATCCTTCGGGCACTGCCCCACCCTGATATTTGCCGGTCAGCAGCCCCGTCGCCAGCGGCGAAAAGGCCAGCAGCCCGACATCTTCAAGCACGCTTAGTTCGGCCATATCGGTGTCGTAAAGACGGCAGAGCAGCGAATATTCGTTCTGCATCGACGCCACGCGCGGCCCGCCGGTCTGATCGGCCAGACGCAGCCATTGCGCCGTACCCCATGCGCTTTCATTCGACAGGCCGAAATGGCGGATGGTGCCGCGCGCGACCTCGTCGCGCAGGGCACCCAGGCAGTCTTCCATATTGGCCAGAATGCTGCCCGTATCCCCGCCTGACGGGTCATAGCCCCAGTTCTGGCGGAACATATAGCTGCCGCGATTGGGCCAGTGAAACTGGTAAAGGTCGATGTAATCGGTCTGCAGCCGTTTCAGCGACCCTTCGACCGTGGCGCGGATCGTGGCGGCGGAAATCGGCGCCCCGTCGCGCACATGCATCAGCCCTGCGCCCGAATGCTTGGTGGCCAGGATATAGTCCCCCCTGCGCCCGCTTTTGGCGTTCCAGGTGCCGATGATCTCTTCGGTGCGCCCGATCGTCTCTTTGGCGATGGGATTGACCGGATACATTTCGGCGGTGTCGATAAAATTGATCCCCGCCGCCAGCGCGCGGTCGATCTGGGCATGGCCTTCGGCTTCGGTGTTCTGGGTGCCCCATGTCATTGAGCCCAGGCACAGTTCACTGACCATAAGCCCGGTGCGGCCAAGCGGGTTCATCTGCATCGCGTCATCCTTTGTCTGCGGTGTTTTTGTAAGTGACGGCTGGTCTTTGGTTTTGCAAGCCACGGGGCCGGACGGGCCCGGCCAGAGTTGAGAACATAAAGGGAACATTCTAATCTTGCAGCATGACGACTCAGCTGCGCCACAGTCTTGATCCACCGGGCCGCACCGCCCCGCTGACGCTGGCGCCGGGGATCACGCTGGCACGCGGGCGCGTGCACGAGATCTGCGGCCCGGCCCGGCACAGTTTTGCGCTATGGATCGCCAGCCGGTGCGACGGGCCGGTACTGTGGGTGCATGCCGCCCATGCCCCCCACCCGCTCGGGCCACAGGCGATTGCCGATTTTGCCGATCCGGCGCGGTTTCTTTTTGCCGCCGCCCCGCGCCCGGAAGACCTGTTGTGGTGCACCGAAGAAGCCCTGCGCAGCGGCACCGTCCCGCTGGTGGTGGTCGAACTGCCCGATCCGCCCGCCCTGACCCCGGTGCGCCGCCTGCAGCTGGCCGCCGAAGCGCAGGGGGCCCCGAAGGGCACCGGGCCCATCGGCCTGCTGCTGACCCCCGGCGATGGCGGCGCGCCGGGCACCGAAAGCCGCTGGCACATGCAGGGCCTGTTCGACATCACCGCCGACCCGCAGGCGCGGCTCTGGCAGCTTGATCGCCGCCGCGCGCGCAGCGACCCGCTGCGCAGCTGGCGGATCATGCGGGCCCATCCTCAGGCCCCGATCACGACACAGGATGCCCGCAGATCGGGCAGTTGACGATCACGATCCCTTCACGAGCGCGCCACAACACCTGAAACACCGGGCAGACATGCTAGGGTAAGGGCGCATCCCAAGATGCACCGCAACCCCGAGACCGACATGACCCAGCACCTGACACGCCGCCATCTGATCGCAGGCCTTGCCGCAGCAAGCCTGCCGCTGTCCGCGCCCCTGTCGCGACCCGCCCATGCCAGCCCCGCACGCTATAGGCTGGATCCCAAAGGGTCATCGGTGGGGTTCGTGTTCTACCTCAATGACACGGCCTACAAGGGCACCATGCCGGTCAGCGCCGCCGACATCGTGGTCGATCCGCAAAACCTGCGCGCATCGCGGGTGGATGTGTCGGTGTCGGTCGATCAGGCGCGCACCGGGCTGGTCTTTGCCACCGAAGCGCTGAAAGGCGCCAGCGTGCTCGACGCCGCGCGCCACCCGCGGGTGCGGTTCGTGTCGCGCAAGGTGAACCTTGGCCCCGGAGGGCGGCTGTCGGACGGCGCCAGCCTCGACGGCGATCTGACCCTGCGCGGGGTGACCCGGCCGCTGCGGCTGACGGCGGATGTGTTTCGCACACGCGGCAGCGCGGCCAATGACCTGAGCGCGCTGACGGTGCATCTGCGCGGCGCCCTCAATCGCAGCGCCTTTGGCGCCACCGGCTATAGCGGGATCGTGCAGGACCGGATCCTGCTCGACATCACGGCCGCGATCCGCGCGACGGGTTAGGCGCGCGCCCGCGCGCGACGGGCTCAGCACGCGGAACCAAAAAAAGCCCCGAAAACGACATCCCCGGTCGAGAACACGCGCGCAGCCATCACGCAGAGGCCGACACTGGCCCTGTCATGCGCCTGCTTTTGTCCTTTGCCGCCCTGTTCCTGTCGATCCTTCTGCTGCAACTGTCATCGGGCGGGGTCGGCCCGCTGGACGCGCTGTCGGGGATCGAGCTGGGGTTTTCCACCGAACAGATCGGTCTTTTGGGCTCGGCGCATTTCCTGGGGTTCTTCATCGGCTGCTGGTGGGCGCCGCGCCTGATGGGCACGATCGGCCATTCGCGCGCCTTTGCCGCCTTTGCCGCAGCCGGGGCGATCGGGCTGCTGGCGCATATGCTGGTGGTCGACCCCTATGCCTGGGCGGTGATGCGCATTGCATCGGGCCTGTGTGTGGCGGGCTGTTATACCGTGGTCGAAGCCTGGCTGCAGGCCAAGCTGACCAACGCCGCGCGCGGGCGCACCATGGGGATCTACAGGGTGGTCGATCTGGGTGGGGCGCTGCTGGCACAACTTCTGATCGGCGTGCTCGAACCGGCCGATTACGTGTCCTACAATTTTCTGGCGATCCTGTGCTGTGCCACGCTGCTGCCGCTGACGCTGACCACCGCCAAACCGCCCGACATGCCCGACGCCCCGCGCCTGCGCCCGATGCTGGCGGTGCGGCGCTCGCCGCTGGCGGCGGCGGGCGTGGTGGTGGCCGCGCTGTCTTCGGCGGCGTTCCGCATGGTCGGCCCGCTGTATGGCCAAGAGGTCGGGCTGAGTGCGGATCAGATCGCCTGGTTTCTGGCCGCCTTCATCCTGGGCGGCGCGCTGGCGCAATATCCGGTGGGCTGGCTGGCCGACAAATATGACCGTCGCTGGGTGCTGATCTGGCTGTCGGGCGCGGCCATTGTCAGTTCGGCCGTGACCGTGGGCACCCAATCAAGCGGCATCGTGGGGATCATGGGCAGCGCCGCCCTGTTCGGGCTCACGACCTTTCCGATCTATTCGGTGGCCGCCGCCCATGCCCATGACTTTGCCGCGCCACAGGAACGGGTCGAGCTGTCGGCCGCGCTGATGTTCTTTTTTGCCCTTGGCGCGATTGCCGCGCCCTATGTGGCCTCGGCGCTGATCGACGCGTTCGGCCCGCCGGCCCTGTTCGCGATGATCGCGGTGGCGCATCTGGTGCTGGTCGGCTTTGGCCTTGTGCGCATGCGCGCGCGCCCGGCCAGCGACACCCGCACCAGCTATGTCTATGCGCCGCGCACGTCCTTCCTGATCGGGCGGCTGACGGGGCGGTCGCGGGATCGCAACAAAGACTGACGCAGATCACTGGAACCGCTGCGGCGCCCCTGATAAAGGGGGCGTCAAACCAGACGTTCCGAAAGCGCTTGCATGACCCGCCATCTGATCACCTCGGCCATTCCCTATATCAACGGGATCAAACATCTCGGCAACCTCGTGGGCAGCCAGCTGCCTGCCGACCTTTACGCACGCTATCAGCGCGGGCGCGGGCGCGAGGTGCTGTTTCTGTGCGCCACCGACGAACACGGCACCCCCGCCGAGCTGGCCGCCGCCAAGGCGGGCAAACCGGTGGCCGAATATTGCGCGGACATGCACGAGGTGCAGGCCCGCATCGCCGAAGATTTCCGGCTGTCCTTTGATCATTTCGGGCGCTCGTCCAGCGCGCGCAACCACGCGCTGACCCAGCATTTTGCAGGCAAACTGGCCGACGCGGGCCTGATCCGCGAAGTCAGCGAACGCCAGGTCTATTCCAATGCCGATGGCCGGTTCCTGCCGGACCGCTATATCGAAGGCACCTGCCCCAATTGCGGCTATGACAAGGCGCGTGGCGATCAGTGTGAAAACTGCACCAAACAGCTCGATCCCACGGATCTGATCGAACCGCGTTCGGCCGTGTCGGGATCAACCGATCTGGAGGTGCGCGAGACCAAGCACCTCTACCTGTGCCAATCGGCGCTACGCGACGATCTGGACGCCTGGATCGACAGCAAAGGCGACTGGCCGATCCTGACCACGTCGATTGCCAAGAAATGGCTGCATGACGGCGACGGTCTGCAGGATCGCGGCATCACCCGCGATCTGGACTGGGGCGTACCGGTGAAAAAGGGCGCCGAAGACTGGCCGGGCATGGAAGGCAAGGTGTTCTATGTCTGGTTCGACGCGCCCAACGAATATATCGCGGCCAGCCAGGAATGGGTCGATGCCGGCAAGGGCAGCGACTGGGAACGCTGGTGGCGCACCGACAAGGGCGCCGATGATGTCACCTATACCCAGTTCATGGGCAAGGATAACGTCCCCTTCCACACGCTGAGCTTTCCGGCCACGATCCTGGGCTCGGGCGAGCCGTGGAAGCTGGTCGATTACATCAAATCCTTCAACTACCTCAATTACGAGGGCGGCCAGTTTTCAACCAGCCAGGGGCGCGGGATCTTCATGGATCAGGCGCTGGCGATCCTTCCGGCCGACTACTGGCGCTGGTGGCTGCTGAGCCACGCACCCGAAAGCAGTGACAGCGAATTCGTGTGGGAAAACTTCCAGGCCTCGGTCAACAAGGATCTGGCGGATGTGCTGGGCAATTTTGTCAGCCGGATCACCAAGTTCTGCCGCTCGAAATTCGGCGAAGCGGTGCCCGAAGGCGGCAGCTTTGGCCCCCAGGAAGAGGCTCTGATCGCCGAGCTGACCACCCGCATCCGTGCCTACGAGGGCCATATGGAGGCGATGGAGGTGCGCAAATCGGCCGCCGAGCTGCGGGCGATTTGGGTGGCGGGCAACGAATATCTGCAAAGCGCGGCGCCCTGGTCGACCTTCAAGGAAGATCCCGAACAGGCCGCGGCACAGGTGCGGCTGGGTCTGAACCTGATCCGGCTTTATGCGGTGCTGAGCGCGCCCTTCATCCCCGATGCGAGCGCAAAGATGCTGGCGGCGATGGGCACCGACGACCAGGTCTGGCCCGACGATGTCGCCGCCGCCCTGAGCGCCCTGCCCGCCGGGCATGGGTTCACGGTGCCCGATGTGCTGTTTGCCAAGATCGCAGACGACGACCGCGAGACCTGGCAGGCACAGTTCGCAGGTCAGCGCCAGTAGGGTCTGTCAGACCGGCGCGCCTTGCGGCGCACATGATGCCTGGCGGGGCCTCTGGCCCCGCGTCTGGGCACAGGATGCGGGCGGTGCGCATTTGGGGGAGGTGTTCTGGTACCCGCGGCCGGACTCGAACCGGCACGGCACAAGGCCTAGGGATTTTAAGTCCCCTATGTCTACCATTCCATCACGCGGGCCGTGAGAACGGCGCGACAATAGCGTGCGGGATCGGGGTGTAAAGCCTTGGGCATGCTACGGGGTCGGCAAAAGCGGACAGGCGTCGCGATCCGCCTGTCACAGATCCTGCCCCTGCGGCGCCAGCGGCCCGCCCGGCCCCGCCAGCCCGCGTTCGGGCAGCCACGGGTTCAGCGCCAGCGCCTGCGACAGGGCCAGCCGCGCTTCGGCCATCCGACCCAGCCCCATCAGCGTCAGCGCCTTGCCCGACAACGCCCCCACATGGCGCGGCGACAGCGCCAGCGCCCGGTCCAGATCGGGAATGGCGGCGGCAAAATCCTGTCGCAGGAAATGCACGAAGGCGCGCTGATTGTAGCCTTCGGCATAGTCGGGACAATAGGCCACCAGCGCGTCGAAATCCTGCAGCGCCCCGAGATAGTCGAACCCCGACCGTTTGCTCATCCCGCGATCCAGCATGGCCTGGGCCTGATCGTCGGGCGCATCGGTCCAGAGCGCCCACATCTCGTCCGACAGGGCACGGGCCTGATCCTGCGACGTGGTGGCCTGGCTGCGGGCAATGAGCGCATCCAGTGCGGCATCGTGATCCGGCGCCATAGGGCACGGATCGGCCAAAGCGGGCAACGGGCCTGCGCATAAGCATAAGGACAGTATGATGTACCGCATGGGGCAATGATGGGGCGGCACCCGCCCGCGTCAAGATCCGGGATCCAGCGGGCTGTCATCCTTGACCGCCTGCATCGCCACATAGGTCGATGTGCTGGCCACATGCGGCAGGGTCGAAATCACCTCGGCCAGAATGCGGCGATAGTCGGCCATGTTGCGGGTGCGGATCTTGAGCAGATAGTCGAAATTGCCCGCAATCAGATGCACCGCTTCGATCTCGGGCACGCCCATCACCGCCGCGTTGAACGCCTCAAGCGCGGCCTCGCGCGTGTCGCTCAGGCGCAGCTCGACAAAGGCCACATGGTCCCGCCCGAGCTGGATCGGGTCGATCAGCGCGCGGTAGCCTTTGATCACGCCCGCAGCCTCAAGCCGGCGCACGCGCGCCTGGGTGGGTGATTTGGTCAGCCCGATGCGGCGCGCCAGATCGGCTATGCTCAGCCGCCCGTCGCCTGCCAGCTCCGACAGGATCGCGTGATCAAAGCGGTCAAGGTCCATGATCCGAATACCCCCAATCATTCAGGTCATCCGCCTGTGGTGGGCCCACCTTCAGGCCAACCGCCCGGTGATTGTCGCCTATACTTGCCAAAAGCAAAAGGGGGACCCCGATGCCACTGCCCTTCGATCTGTGCCAGGCCATCGACGCGGGCACCTATGTGGATGAAGCCGCCTTTGCCCAGGCACTGGTGGCGCAGGCGGGGCTGACCAAAGCCGACCGGCAGGCGATCTGCGCGCAGGCCGAGGATCTGGTGCGCGCCATCCGCACGCGCAAGGATCCCGGCCTGATGGAGGTCTTTCTGGCCGAATACGGGCTGTCCACCGCCGAAGGTGTGGCGCTGATGTGTCTGGCCGAAGCGCTGCTGCGGGTGCCCGACGCCGAAACGATCGACGCGCTGATCGAAGACAAGATCGCCCCGTCCGACTGGGGGCGGCATCTGGGGCAGTCGGCGTCATCGCTGGTCAATGCCTCGACCTGGGCGCTGATGCTGACGGGCCGGGTGCTGGGACCGCAGGCCAGCCCCGTGTCGACCCTGCGCGGGGCGCTGAAACGGCTGGGCGAACCGGTGATCCGCAGCGCCGTGGCCCGCGCGATGAAGGAAATGGGCCGCCAGTTCGTGCTGGGCGAAGACATCACCGCCGCGATGACCCGCGCCCGTGGGATGCAGGCCAAGGGCTATACCTACAGCTATGACATGCTGGGCGAAGCGGCCCGGACCGACGCCGATGCAGCGCGGTATCAGCTGTCCTATAGCGGCGCGATCACGGCCATTGCCGGGGCCTGCGATCCGGGCGACATCCGCGCCAATCCCGGCATTTCGGTCAAGCTGTCGGCGCTGCACCCGCGCTACGAGGTCGCGCAGGAAGACCGCGTGATGTCCGAGCTGGTGCCGCGTCTCAAGGCGCTGTGCCTCTTGGCCAAGGCATCGCATATGGGGCTCAATATCGACGCCGAAGAAGCCGACCGCCTGCTTTTGTCGCTGCAGGTGATCGATGCGGTGATGGGCGATCCTGCGCTGGCGGGCTGGGACGGGTTCGGGATTGTCATTCAGGCCTATGGGCCGCGCGCGGGGCTGGCGATTGACACGGTCTATGACATGGCCCGGCGCCATGACCGCAAGATCATGGTGCGTCTGGTCAAGGGCGCCTATTGGGACACCGAAATCAAGCGCGCGCAGGTGGCCGGGGCCAGCGGCTTTCCGGTCTTTACCCGCAAGGCGGTCACCGATGTCAGCTATATCGCCAATGCGCGCCGGTTGCTGGCCCTCAGCGACCGGATCTATCCGCAATTTGCCACCCATAACGCACATACGGTGGCGGCGATCCTGCATATGGCCGACGGGCAGGACTTTGAATTCCAGCGCCTGCATGGCATGGGCGAGGCGCTGCATCAGAGTGTGCTGGATCGCCATCAGACGCGCTGCCGGATCTATGCGCCGGTGGGGGCGCATCGCGATCTGCTGGCCTATCTGGTGCGGCGCCTGCTGGAAAACGGCGCCAACAGTTCGTTTGTGAACCAGATCGTCGACACCGCCCTGCCCCCGGCCGAGGTGGTGCGCGACCCGTTCGACCAGATCGCTCCCCTGCCCGATCTGGCCACCGGCGCGCAGCTATACGCGCCCGAGCGGGCCAATTCCAAAGGCTTCGATCTGTGGCACAAGCCCACGCTGGCGCAGATCGATACGGCCCGCGACCCGTTTCGCCACCATGGCTGGCAGGCGGCGCCGCTGATGGTGGCCGACACTGCGGGCAACGAATGGCGCCCCATCTCGAACCCCGCACGCACGCATCAGCAGCCCGGCTTGGTGCAATCGGCCACAATCGGGGACGTGACCCGCGCCCTGACCGACGCCACCCCCTGGGGGGCCGCGCCCGACCAAAGGGCGGCGGTGCTGCGCCGGGCTGCCGACCTGTATGAGGCCCAGTTTGGCGAGATCTTTGCCCTGCTGGCGCGTGAGGCGGGCAAGACCCTGCCCGATGCCGTGGCCGAACTGCGCGAGGCGGTGGATTTCCTGCGCTACTACGCCGCGCGCATCCCCGATGCGCCTGCGGCGGGGCGGTTTGCCTGCATCTCGCCGTGGAATTTTCCGCTGGCGATCTTTACCGGCCAGATCGCCGCCGCGCTGGCCACCGGCAATGCGGTGCTGGCCAAACCGGCCGAACAGACGCCGCTGATCGCGCATCTGGCGGTGCGGCTGCTGCACAAGGCCGGGGTGCCCCGCGCGGCCCTGCAGCTGCTGCCCGGCGATGGCCGGACGGGCGCCGCGCTGGTGTCGCAGGGCGGGATCGACGGGGCGGCCTTTACCGGGTCGACCGCCACCGCGCAGCGCATCCGCCGCGCGCTGGCCGATCACGCCGCCCCCGGCACGCCGCTGATCGCGGAAACCGGGGGGCTGAATGCGATGGTGGTCGACAGCACCGCCCTGCCCGAACAGGCGGTTGCGGCGATCATCGAAAGCGCGTTCCAGTCGGCAGGCCAGCGCTGTTCGGCGCTGCGTTGCCTTTATGTGCAGGACGACATCGCAGATGATCTGATCGCGATGCTGACCGGCGCCATGCACGAACTGCGCCCCGGCGATCCCTGGGATCTGGCCAGCGATTATGGCCCGGTGATCGACGCCCCGGCGCGCGCCGCCATCACCGAGTATATCGACCAGGCCCGGCGTGACGGGCGGGTGCTGGCCGAAGCGCGGGTGCCGGATGACGGGTATTTTGTGCCCCCCACCCTGATCCGCGTGACCGGTATCCAGGATCTGACGCATGAAGTCTTTGGCCCGGTGCTGCATGTGGCGCGCTTTGCCGCGCGGGATCTGGACGCCACGCTGCAGGCGATCAACGCCACCGGCTATGGGCTGACCTTTGGTCTGCAGACCCGGATCGACGCGCGCGTGCAGCATGTGAGCGACCGCATCCGCGCGGGCAATATCTATGTGAACCGCAACCAGATCGGCGCCATCGTCGGCACCCAGCCCTTTGGCGGAGAAGGTCTGAGCGGCACCGGCCCCAAAGCGGGCGGGCCGCATTACCTGAGCCGCTTCTGCGCCCCCGACCGGCAAGCCGCCCGCGACGGCTGGGACGCCGATCAGCCCCCAGCCCCCCTGCCCGCGCCCACACCGCCACAGGCCCCGCCTGCGGCGCGCACCCTGCCCGGCCCCACGGGCGAAACCAACCGCCTGTGGCAGACACCGCGCGCGCCGCTTCTGTGTCTTGGGCCGGGGCCCGAGACCGTGCGCGCCCAGGTCCGCGCCGTGCGCGCCCTGGGCGGGCAGGCCATCGCTGCGCCCGGCCCGGTTGCCCCGACGGATCTGACCGCGATCCCCGACATCGCGGGCGCGATCTGGTGGGGCGATGCGGATGCCGCGCGCGCCTATGACCGGGCGCTGGCCGCGCGCGCAGGCCCGATCCTGCCGCTGATCTGCGGGCAGCCCGATCTGGCGCATGTGCTGACCGAACGGCATCTGTGCGTGGACACCACCGCGGCGGGGGGCAATGCCGCCCTTCTTGGGGGGATGTCGTGACGGCTTGACCCCGGCACCGATTGCGCCCAGCGTGCGGCCATGTTTCCGATCCGCGATCACAACCCATCGGGGCGCACGCCCTATGTCGTCTATACGCTGATGGCGCTGAACATCCTGTTCTTTGTCCTGACATTGCCGATTGCGGGCAACGACGCAGCGCTGATGGCGTTTTACAGCGATTTTGCCGCCATCCCGATCCTGATCACCCATGGCCAGAACCTTGAAACGCTGGTGACGTCGATGTTCCTGCATGGGGGGCTGTTTCACATCGCGGGCAACATGCTGTTCCTGTGGATCTTTGGCGACAACATGGAAGACCGCATGGGCCATGGCTGGTTCCTGCTGTTCTACCTTGTCAGCGGTGTCGGCGCGGCGCTGATCCATGTGCTCAGCGCGCCGTTGTCGGATGTGCCCATGGTCGGGGCATCGGGCGCCATTGCAGGCGTGATGGGCGGTTATCTTCTGTTGTTTCCCAAGGCGCGGGTCGACATCCTGATCTTTCTGATCATCATCATCCGCATCCTGCCGATCCCGGCCTGGCTGATGCTGGGCCTGTGGCTGGGCATGCAGTTTCTGGGCGGCATCGGTGCCGATCCCAGTCAGGGCGGTGTCGCCTATTGGGCGCATGCGGGGGGCTTTGCGGTGGGGCTGGTGCTGACGGTACCACTCTGGCTGCGGCTTGGCGGACCGCGGTTCTGGGATCTGAACCACGGCCATCCCGATCACCCCGAAGCGACCTATCGCTTCAGCCCGTCACGCATTCCGCGCGTGCCCCGCCGGGGCCGCACAAGACAGAACAAAGGACCATGGGGATGACTGAACCTGTCAGACGCCGCGCCAGCTGCCATTGCGGCGCCGTCATCATCGAAGCCGACCTGCCCGAAGATCTGGCGTCCGCCCGGCGCTGCGACTGTTCGTTCTGCCGCCGCCGGGGCGCGGCTGCGGTGACCGCACTGACCGCCACGCTAAGGGTTGTGCAGGGGGCCGAGAACCTGAGCCTCTATACCTGGGGCACGGGCACGGCCAAACATTACTTCTGCAAGACCTGCGGGATCTACACCCATCACCAGCGCCGGTCAGACCCGACGGAATCGGGCGTGAACCTGGGCGCCATCGACGGTGTGAACCCGCGCGATCTGGGGGATCTGGCTTGGGTGGACGGGGTCAACCACCCGTCCGACCGCAAATAGGGATCAGCCCCGGATCACCTTGGCAAAGCTGTCAAAGATCGGTTCGTTGGCGCAGATCACCGCGCCATCATCCAGAATGTCGCCTTCGGGGTCGATGGGCTGCACCAGACCACCGGCTTCGCGCACGATGACCACGCCTGCCGCCATGTCCCAGGCATTCAGTCCGCGTTCCCAGAACCCTTCATAGCGGCCCGCCGCCACATAGGCCATGTCGAGCGCCGCAGCGCCCCAGCGGCGCACGCCTGCGGTGGCCGGCAGCAGCCGCGCCAGTTCATGCAGGCTGCTGGGCAGATGCGGGCTGCCTGCAAAGGGCAGACCGGTGGCAAATACGGATTCGATCATCCGATGCCGCCCCGACACCCGCAACCGGCTTTCGTTCAGCCAGCAGCCTGCGCCCTTTTCGGCAAAGAACATTTCATCCTTGGCCGCATCAAAGATCACCCCGGCGACGATCTCGCCCTTGTGCTCAAGCGCGATCGAGACCGCCCAATGCGGCATCCCGTGCAGGAAATTGGTGGTGCCATCCAGCGGATCCACGATCCAGCGGCGGGTGGGATCGGCGCCCGGAATTTCGCCGCCTTCTTCGGCCAGCCAGCCGTAATTGGGGCGCGCGCCCAGCAGTTCTTCTTTCAGGATCGCTTCGGCGGCGATGTCGGCCTTGGACACAAAGTCACCGGCGCCTTTTGTCGACACCTGCAGGTTCTCGACCTCGCGGAAATCCTTGACCAGCGAACGGCCCGCCTTGCGGGCGGCCTTGATCATGATGTTGAGATTTGCGCTGCCGATCATCTGTCATTCTCCTGGGTACGGGCGCGCGTATACGCGCGCGCCCCGTTCTTGCCAAGCATTTCCCGCCCTCAAGCTGTCGAATGACTACAGGTCTGCCTTGCATCAGGTGCACATCACGCAGACACTCGCCCCAAGACAGAAGGAGGAGGACCCCATGACAGACACACTCAAGCGCATCGTGCTGGCCTCGCGCCCCGACGGCGCGCCGACGGACGACAATTTCCGCCTTGAAGACGCCCCCCTGCCCAGCCCCGGCGCGGACGAGGTGCTGATCCGCGTGCATTACATGTCGCTTGATCCCTATATGCGCGGGCGCATGGATGACGCCAAATCCTATGCCGCACCGGTCCCGATCGGGGGCACAATGGAAGCCGGCGGCGTGGGCGAGGTCATCGCGTCCCAAAGCCCCGACTTTGCGGTGGGCGATTTTGTCTTTGGCATGATGGGCTGGACCACCCATGCGGTGATGCCCGCCGCCGAGCTGCGCAAGCTTGACCCCAAGCTTGCCCCGCCGACCACCGCGCTTGGTGTGCTGGGCATGCCCGGCTTTACCGGCTGGTACGGGCTGAACAAGCTGGGCCGCCCCAAAGCGGGCGAAACGCTGGTGGTGGCCGCCGCCACCGGGCCGGTGGGATCCATGGTGGGGCAGCTGGCCAAGGCGGCCGGGCTGCGCGCCGTGGGGATCGCGGGCGGCGCCGACAAATGCGCGCTGGCCACCGACACGCTGGGCTTTGACGCCTGCATCGACCACCGCGCCTATGACAGTGCCTCGGATCTGCGCGCCGCACTGGCCGACGCCTGCCCCGATGGCATCGACATCTATTTCGAAAATGTCGGTGGCAAGGTGTTCGACGCGGTCTTTCCGCTGATGAACCCCCATGGCCGCATCCCGATCTGCGGTGTGGTGAGCTGGTACAATGCCGGCGGCAAGATCGACAGCGAAGTGCCCACCCCGACCCTGTGGCGCCAGACCCTGGTCAAATTCCTTTCGATCAACGGGTTCATCATCATGAACCACTGGGATGACTACCCCGAGTTCCTGACCGAAATCGCGCCCAAGGTTGTCACGGGCGACATCAAGTTCCTTGAGGACGTGGCCGAAGGCATCGAAAACGCGCCCACGGCCTTCATGGGAATGCTCCGCGGCAAGAACCGGGGCAAGCAGATCGTCAAGCTGATCTGATCGCCCCCCGAGCGCAGGCGGCATCACGCCGCCTGCAGACGCCGGGCCTCGCTCCGGGCCAGATCAATCAGGCGTTTTACATAAGGTTTGTCGCAATCGTCGCTGCGCACCGCCGCATAAAGCCGCCGCGTGATGCCGTCTTTGGTCAGCGGGCGGGTGACATAGTCGCTGTTGTACTTGACCTCGCGCACAACCCAGTCGGGCAGCACCGCCACCCCGCGGTTCGACGCCACCAGCAGCAGGATCACCGCCGTCAGCTCCACCTGCCGGATCGCGGCCGGTTCCACCTTGGCCGGGATCAGCAACTGGCTGAACACATCAAGCCGCGTCCGTTCCACCGGATAGGTGATCAGAACCTCGCCGCGAAAATCGGCCGCTTCGACAAAGGGCTTTTCGGCCAGCGGATGCTGGGCCGAGGCCACAAAGACCGGCGCATAGTCAAACAGCTCGATGAATTCGACGCCCGGAATAACCTCGGGGTCGGACGACACGACCAGATCGACCTCTTCTTTCTGCAGGGCGGGCAGCGCGTCAAAGGCCAAGCCCGGACGAATGTCCACATCCACATCGCCCCAATCCTTGCGAAAGGCTTCGAGCACCGGAAACAGCCATTCGAAACAGGCGTGGCATTCGATGGCGATATGCATCCGCCCCGAGCGGCCCGCGCGCAGGTTGATGAATTCGTCCTGCAGCGCTTCGACCTGCGGCAGCACCTGTTCGGCCAGTCGCAACAGCCGCAGCCCCGCCGCCGACAGGCGCATCGGCTTTGAGCGGCGCACAAACAGCTCGACCCCCGCCTGATCTTCGAGCCCCTTGATCTGATGGCTCAGCGCGCTTTGCGTGATGTTGAGCTGATCCGCCGCCCGCGCCAACCCGCCGCAATCATGAATGGCCTTGATCGTGCGCAGATGACGAAATTCGATATGCATGCCCATCCGTGCTTACCCCTTGCCACCAAAGGCGTCTTCGATCTTGCGTTCGGTCTTGTACTGGCTCAGCGCATAGACCGCCCAGATCGCCGCCGGGATCCAGCCGATCAGCGTCAGCTGCAACAGCAGGCACAACACCCCCTGCACCGGGCGGCGGATCGTGAAGAACACCAGAAAAGGCAACAGAAGGGCCAGGATCAGTCTCATAGTCTGCCTCATCTAAATCTTGAGAATTATGAAATTGTCTCACATCGCTGCAGGTGCAACAAGAGGGCACAGGCCACCCAAGGAGACCCCGATGACGCTGCCCGAGATTTCGTTCGAATTTTTTCCGCCCAAGGATCTCGAGGCGTCGTTCCGTCTGTGGGACACCGTGCAGGTGCTGGCACCGCTTGGGCCGCGTTTCGTGTCGGTGACCTATGGCGCAGGCGGCACCACGCGGGATCTGACCCGTGATGCGGTGGCGACGCTGCACAAAAGCTCGGGCCTGAACGTGGCCGCGCATCTGACCTGCGTGGACGCATCGCGCGATGAAACCCTGGCCATCGCCCGTGGCTTTGCCAAGGCAGGCGTGCGTGAAATCGTGGCGCTGCGCGGCGATCCGCCCAAGGGCAGCACCGGCTTTACCCCCCACCCGCAGGGCTTTGCCAACAGCTGCGACCTGATCGCGGCGCTGGCCGACACGGGCGATTTCACCATCCGCGTGGGTGCCTATCCCGACACCCATCCCGAAGCGCAATCGGCACAGGCGGACATCGACTGGCTCAAGGCCAAGCTGGACGCGGGCGCGGACGAGGCGATCACCCAGTTCTTCTTCGAAGCCGACAGCTTCCTGCGCTTTCGTGATGCCTGCGCGGCGGCCGGCATCGACAAGGCGGTGACGCCCGGCATCCTGCCGATCGAAAACTGGGCCGGGACGCGCCGCTTTGCCGAACGCTGCGGCACGTCCGTGCCCGCATGGCTTGATCAGGCGTTTGACAAGGCCATCCGCGACGGGCGTCAGGATCTGCTGTCGACTGCGCTGTGCACCGAACTGTGCAGCACGCTGCTGGATGAAGGGGTGGACAAGCTGCATTTCTACACGCTCAACCGCCCCGAACTGACGCGCGACGTGTGCCACGCGCTTGGCATCGTGCCCCGCGCCAGCCTGCAGAACGTGGCGTAGCCCTTGCCCCCTTTCGCGCGCCTGCTAGCCTGCCGGTGTGCACCAAGGAGGGGGATGCAATGACCAAGCCCAAAGGACCCGACGATCTGCTGAGCCCAGAGGCGTTGTTGCAGATGTCGGGGCTGGAATTCATGCAGGGCGTGCTGAGCGGCGAACTGGCCGAAGCCGCGATCTCGGAAACGCTGACATATGGAATCCACGCCGTCGAAGATGGCCGTGTGGTGTTCCGTGGCGCACCGGAATTTTCCAGCACCAACCCGATGGGTGGGGTGCATGGGGGCTAGTACGGCACGCTGCTGGATTCCGCCATGGCCTGTGCGGTCATGACCAAAGTGCCGCGCGGGTCGATCTATACGACGCTGGAATACAAGATCAACATCACCCGCGCGATCCCGCTGGGCACCGAAATCGAATGCGTTGGTGTGACCGACCACGCCGGTCGCTCGACCGCTGTCGCCCATGGCGAGATCCGCGGCGTCGCCGATGGCAAGCTTTATGCCACCGGCACGACCACCTGCATGATCATGAAAATGGCCTAGCCCCAGGGGCCGCTCTGGCGTGGCGCGGGCGCAGGGCGCGAGGCCTGCCAGGGGCCATCGGGCCCGGCGCCGCGCGGGCTCTGCCCGGCCATCCGATACAGCGCCGCCACCCGGTTTTCCGTCGCCGGGTGGGTGGAAAACAGGTTGTCCACCTTGCGCGCATGCAGCGGGTTGACGATGAACATATGCGCCGAGGCCGGGTTGTTTTCGGCGCGCATGTTGTCGATGCGGCTGGCGCCTTGCTGCAACCGCTCGAGCGCGCTGGCCAGCCAGACGGGATTGCCGCAGATCTCGGCCCCCACGCGGTCGGCCTCGTATTCGCGGGACCGGCTGATGGCCATCTGAACCACGCTGGCCGCCATCGGCGCCAGGATCATCATCGCCAGCGTGCCCAGCAGGCCCATCCGGTTGTCGCCTCCGCGAAAGAACAGCGCGAAATTGGCCAGCATGGAAATCGCGCCCGCCAGGGTCGCGGTCACCGTCATGATGAGCGTGTCCCGGTTGCGGATATGGGCCAGCTCATGCGCGATGACCCCGGCGATTTCTTCGCGCGACAGGATCCGCATCAGCCCGGTGGTCACCGCCACGGCGGCATTGTCGGGGTTGCGGCCGGTGGCAAAGGCGTTGGGCTGGGCTTCGTCGATCACATAGACTGCCGGCATGGGCAGATCCGCGCGCCGCGCCAGATCGGCCACCATGCCCACCAGGTCGGGATGCGACTGCGCGCTGACCGCATGGGCGTTGTGCATGCGCAGCACCATCTTGTCCGATGACCACCAGGCAAACAGGTTCATCGCGGCAGCCACCGCCAGGGCGATCATCGCCCCGGTGCTGCCGCCCAGAAGGGCGCCAAGCCCCATGAAAAGCGCCGTCATCGCGGCCATCAGCAGTGCGGTTTTTACGTATCCCATGGGCGGCTCCGTCGCTCAATGCGCGATCCGGGGGGCCGCGCAGCGTATCCAGGATGTCAGATGTGGGATAGCCCGGGCCGGGATGCAACCGCTGCCTGCCCTAACGGAACACCCCGTGGCGCATCAGCGCGGCCAGCGGCCCGGCGCGCCAGCTGGCGGCGCGCTGTTCGACGCCAGTGACGCTCTCGTGCAGCCGTTCGCTGGCGTCGCGGCCCCAGACCCGGCGGCGACGCAGCAGAAAGATCTTGGCCCAGCCCCGCCAGCCGCCCGTTGACGGCGCCGTCACATCGCAGGCAAAGCGCAGGCGCCAGCCGGGCGGCAACGGCAGGCCGACCCCTTCGGCACGTTCCAGCATCCAGACCAGCGGAATATTGGCCAGCGGGCGCGCCGGTTCAAAGCCATTGAGCTGCCCGCCCACATCGGCGTGATTGCCCCGGAACCAGACCTGTTCGACCCGCGCATGCCAGCCTTCCGGGCAGGACCACAGGACCGGCTCGTAGGCGACGCGCGTTTCATCCAGCGCCAGCGCGTGAAACCCGTTGCGCACCGACGGGCCCAGTTCGTGGTTGTGAAACCCGTGCCGCAGGTCACTGAAGCGCGTCAGCCCCGGAAAGCGCAGGCCCAACGCCTTGACCGTGTCCCAGACCCCGATCATTTCGATCGGCACATTGTCATGGCAGTGGGCCCGCGCAAAATCATGTGCGTGCGGGCCATCGGGGTGGGTTTCATAGTGGCGATAGGCGGTGCGGATGTTGCGCACAGTTGCATGTTCGGGCCGCAAGAGGCCCACCATGTCGATGACCCCGGCCAACGAGCGCACCGCATAGGCCCCGCGCGAATAGCCCATCAGATAAACGCGATCCCCCGGCCGGTAGCGCGACGCCAGATAGCCATAGGCGCGCCGGATCTGCCGGTTGATGCCGCGCCCGGCCATCACGTCATGGGTGGTCTGCCAGCTTTGCCACTGGATCCCGGATTCGTAGAACAGTGACAGCTGCGACCCCATCCCCTGCAACAGCCGATAGGTCGCCCCGGCATGGGTTTCGCAGCCCGGTTTCAGCGATGACATGGTGCCATCCAGGATGATCACGTGCACCTTGGGCCCGCGATACGGCGTTTCCGCCGAATGCTGCGCGGCGGGGGCCTTGCCCAGCCAGCGCAGGATCCGTTCAGTAAGCCGCGTCATCACCATCTTGCAACATGTCCCAAATCCTGAGCGGTGTGAACGGCATGTCCACCTGCCGCACGCCCCGATCCCAGAGCGCATCCTGAACCGCGTTCGACACCGCAGCCAGGGATCCCACGGTCCCCGCTTCGCCACAGCCCTTCATCCCCATCAGGTTGGTGGTTGACGGCACGGGTTCCGAGGTAAATCCAATCATGGGAACGTCCGCCGCACGCGGCAAGGCATAGTCCATGAAACTTGCCGTGAGCAGCTGGCCATCCGCGTCAAAGACAGCCCGTTCCGTGATCGCCTGCCCGATCCCCTGCACCACCCCGCCATGTACCTGACCTTCGGCCAGCATCGGATTGATAAGGTTTCCAAAATCATCGACCACCGTATAGCGGTCCACGCGCGTGACGCCGGTGTCGGGGTCGATCACGACCTCGGCAACATGGGCGCCATTGGGAAAGGACCGTCCGGGCAGGGTTGCGGTCTGTTCCTGCACCAGCAGATCGTGACGCCCGTCGGCGCGCGCCATGTCGGCCGCATCCAGCATCGACGGCGTCAGGTTCGACCCCGGCGCGCGAAAGCTTTCGTGGTCAAAGGTCACATCGCCTTCGTCCACGCCCATCTTGTCGGCCAGATAGGGGGTGAAGGCCGCGACGATCTTGTCGACGGTGGCCAGCGTCGCGGTGGACTGGGTCGTCACCGAGCGTGACCCGCCGGTGCCGCCACCTGTCTTGATCCGGTCGCTGTCGCCCTGGATGACATGGATGCGATCGGCCGGAATGCCCGTCTGATCCGACAGGAACTGGGCATAGACCGTTTCATGCCCCTGACCGTTCGATTGTGTCCCTACATAGAGGTTCACGGTGCCATCCTCGTTGAATTCGACCTTAGCTGTTTCCGAAGGATCGCCCAGAATACTTTCGATATAGTAACACAGCCCCTGCCCCCGCAGCAGACCCCGTTCGGCATCTGCCGCGCGGCGCGCGGCAAAGCCGCTGCGGTCGGCTTCGATCCCGGCGCGCGTCAGCACCTTGTTGAAATCGCCCACGTCATAGCTTTCGCCCGTGGCCGTGGCATAGGGAAAGGCGTCGGCGGCGATGAAGTTGCGCCGCCGCAGATCCCACGGATCCACCCCCAATTCGCGCGCCGCACGGTCGATGACACGCTCCAGCACATAGATCGCCTCGGGGCGGCCCGCGCCGCGATAGGCATCGACCGGCGTTGTGTTGGTGTAATAGCCATCCACCTGCAGCCAGGTGGTCTGAACGTCATAGACCCCCATCAGAACCCGGCTGAACAGCTGGGTCTGGATGGCTTGGGCAAATTGCGAATTATAGGCGCCCAGATTGCAGCGCGTGCGCACGCGATAGGCGGTGATCTTGTGGCTGTCGTCAAAGGCCAGTTCCGCCAGCGACACCAGATCGCGGCCTGCATTGTCGGTCAGCATCGCTTCGGTCCGGTCCGACATCCAGCGCACCGGGCGGTCCAGACGGCGGGCGGCCTCGGCCACCACGAAATATTCGGGATAGGCCATGGCCTTCATGCCAAAACCGCCGCCCACATCGGGGTTGGTGACGCGGATGGCGTCTTCGGCCAGGCCAAAGGTTTCGGCCAGGCGCGTCTTCATCCCCCAGACACCCTGCCCGTTGATCGCCACATGCAACCGGCCATCCTGCGTTTCGGCATAACAGCCGCGCGGCTCCATCGCGTTCACGATGACCCGGTTGTCGCCGACTTCGAGGCTGACCACATGCGCGGCATCGGCAAAGGCGGCATCTGTCGCTGCCTCGTCCCCCATGGCCCAGTCGAACGCCTTGTTGCCGGGCGCCTGCGGGTGAATGGCATCATCGGCTTCGGCAAGATCAAGCGCCACCGGCAGATCGTCGACATCAAGCATCACCATCTCGGCCGCATCGCGCGCCTGATCGAGCGTGTCGGCCACGATCATCGCCACCGCTTCGCCCACATGGCGCACCCGGTCGCGTGCCAGCAGCGGCCGTTCGGGTGCCGCACCGGTCGAACCGTCGCGATTGGCCACCGTGCTGGCCGCCATCCCCGGCGCGACCCCGGCCGCTTCGAGATCGGCCAGCGTCAGCACCAGATGCACGCCATCGGCGGCACGCGCATCGTCAAGGTCAAGCTCGGTGATCTGGCCATGGGCCACCGGACTGCGCAGGAAATAGGCGTGAAGGGCCCCGTCGGGGGCAATATCATCGACATAGCGCCCGGCCCCGGTCAGAAACCGAAGGTCTTCGACACGTGTCACCGGCTGGCTTTTTCCGAACTTGTCCATGGCGGGCATCCTCTGGCTGGCATCGGATGCGAGACTAGACTGCACGGGATGTTTGTCCAGTGGCCGCACAGGTCAAACCTGCGTGCCCGACCGCGCCTGACGGATCAGCGCAAAAACGCCTTGCGCGCGTCCATGGCGATGTTGTGGCGCAGCTCAAGATCAGCGATCCGCGCCATCGCGGCCTTTTTCTCGGCCGGGTCGGTCAGGCTGGCATAGGCCGCGCGCGCGGCCTGCAATTCCTTGCGCAGGACCAGTTCGGGCGGCACCGCCCCGGCGCGTGCCATCATGCGATGGCCTGCCGCCGTGGCAGCATCCACCATCGCCTCTTCGGGGCGGTGGGGCAACGGGGCGCCCTGCCCCTCGAGGTTGTCAAGCTGGCCTTCAGCCCGCGCCTTGAGGATCTGACGCTCGGCCAGAGACTGGAAACGATCGGTCATGACTGCACCCTAACACGGCCGCCCCGCCAGGGGCAGAGAGGCCACGCGAGATCAGCCAAGTTCGGCCAGCCGGGCCAGCGCCTCTTTCAGCTTGGCCTCTTCTTCTTCGCGGGCTGCCAGGTTGGCGCGGGTTTCTTCGACCACCTCGGCCGGTGCGCTGGCGGCAAATTTGGGGTTGTTGAGCCGCCCGCGCAGCCCGCCCAGCTCCTTGGCCAGCTTGCCAAGGGTCTTTTCCAGACGCGCCTTTTCTTCGCCAATGTCGATGATATCGGCCAGCGGCAGGCCAAAGCTGGCCCCATCCGCCGCAATTGTGATCGTGCCCTTGGGAAAGCTGTCGGCGGGTGCAAGGCTGTCGATCCGCGCCAGCCGCTTGATCAGCGTTTCGTTGCGATCCCAGGCGCCCTGCCCGGCCGCGTCGATGCTGCTGACCAGCATGGGCACATAAAGCCCCGCCGGCACATGCATCTGCGCCCGCGCCGACCGCGTACTTTCGATCAGACCGATGACCCAGGACATTTCCCGATCCGCATCCACATCCACCAGATCGGTGCCGTAATCGGGCCAGTCGCCGTGGATCAGCATCTTGGGCCGGTCGCCCGACAGGCCCCAGAGCTCTTCCGTGATGAAGGGCATGATCGGGTGCAGCAGGATCAGGCACTGATCCAGCACCCATTTCATGGTCTGGCGCGTTTCCAGCTTGGCCTCGGCATCATCGCCCTGCAGCAGCGGTTTGGAGAATTCCACGTACCAGTCACAGACCTGACCCCAGACAAAGGCATAAAGCGCATTGGCCGCGTCATTGAACCGATAGGCCCCAAGGGCGGCGTCCACCTCGGCGCGGACCTTGGCGGTTTCCCCGATGATCCATTTGTTCAGGGTCTGGCGCGGTTGCGGGATGCCGTCGGCCGGCGCGGTTGCAAACACCTCGTTCATCTCGGCAAAGCGCATGGCATTCCACAGCTTGGTGCCGAAATTACGATAGCCCGCGATGCGCTGCATATCGAGCTTGAGCACCCCGCCCAGCGCCGCCATCGCCGCCGACGAAAACCGCAGCGCATCGGCGCCGTATTCGTCGATCACCTCAAGCGGGTCGACCACATTGCCCACCGATTTCGACATCTTCTTGCCCTTGGCGTCGCGCACAAGGCCATGCAGATAGACGGTGTCGAACGGGACCTGATCGACGACAGCCAGCTGCATCATCATCATCCGTGCCACCCAGAAGAACAGAATGTCCTGCCCGGTCACCAGCGTCGAGGTCGGGAAATAGCGGGCAAGCTCGTCGGTTTCTTCGGGCCAGCCCAGCGTGCCGATGGGCCAGAGGCCCGAGGAAAACCACGTATCAAGCACATCGGGATCGCGCGTCAGTGCGACACCATCACCGGCCATGGCCTGCGCTTCGGCTTCGGTGGCCGCACAATACTGGTTGCCCCCCTCATCGAACCACACCGGGATCTGATGCCCCCACCACAGCTGGCGCGAGATGCACCAGGGCTCGATGTTCTCTAGCCAGTGGTAATAGACCTTCTCGCCGCTCTCGGGCAGGATCTTGACAGTGCCGTCTTTCACAACATCCAGCGCCGGGCCAACGATCTTCGAGGTATCGACGAACCACTGATCGGTCAGCATCGGCTCGATCACCACCTTCGAGCGGTCGCCAAAGGGCTGCATGATCGGCTTGTTTTCGACATAAGGTTCCAGCGTCGTGATGTCTTCGCCGGTCTCCTTGTCGGTGCGGGTGACGCTGTGCATCACAGCCAGACCTTCGGCCGAAATATCGGCGATCACACGTTTGCGCGCCTCGAACCGGTCAAGCCCGCGATAGGCGTCGGGCACCAGGTTCATAGCGGCGATCATGCGCTCGTCAAAATCCTGCTCGCCATTGGCGATGGCCTGGGCGGTGGCGGCCTCCTGGGCATAGGGCTTGCCATCGGCGCGCATGGCACCTTTGGTGTCCATCAGCGCATACATCGGAATGTTGCCGCGCTTGGCGACCTCATAGTCGTTGAAATCATGCGCCCCGGTGATCTTGACCGCACCCGACCCGAAATCGGGATCGGGATAGTCATCCACAATGATCGGGATCAGGCGGCGATGCTCTTTCGGACCCACCGGGATTTCGCACAGCTTGCCGACAATGGGCGCATACCGCTCATCCGACGGGTGCACCGCAACCGCGCCATCACCCAGCATGGTTTCGGGCCGTGTGGTGGCAATCGAGATATAGTCACGCTCTTCCTCGAGCGTGATAGTCCCGTCTTCGTCCTTTTCCACATAGGTATAGGTTTCGCCCCCCGCGAGCGGATATTTGAAATGCCACATATGGCCGGGGGTTTCGATATTTTCGACCTCAAGATCCGAAATCGCGGTTTCAAAATGCGGATCCCAATTGACCAATCGTTTGCCGCGATAAATCAGGCCTTTATTATACATTTCCACAAAGACCTTGATCACGGCGTCGTGGAAATTGCCGTCATTCCCCGCCGGCGCGCCCGGGGCGCCTGACATGGTAAAGGCCTCGCGCGACCAATCACAGGATGCGCCAAGGCGCTTCAGTTGCTCAACAATCGTGCCGCCGCTTTCGGCTTTCCAATCCCAGACCTTTTCCAGGAATTTCTC
>JAOXSC010000223.1 GCA_025800215.1 Marinibacterium sp. | reverse complement strand
GAACGGCGGGGTTGGTCATCAGATGGCCCACATTGCGCACCAGCATCAGCGCGCGGCCCTTGCGGGTGATGGTGCTGCCATCGGGCGCGGTATAGCTGCGATCGTCCTGCAGCGCGCGGGTAAAGGATGTCCCGCCCTTGCTGACCTCTTCGGTCAGGTCACCCTTCATCAGGCCCAGCCAGTTGCCATAGGCCATCACCTTGTCTTCGGCATCCACGCAGGCCACCGAATCCTCGCAATCCATGATCGCGGACATGGCGCTTTCCATCACCACATCGGCCAGCCCGGCCAGATCGCGGCTGCCCACCGGGTGGGTGCGGTCAAAGACCAGTTCCACATGCAGCCCGTTGTTGCACAGCAGCACCGCGTCAGGCGCCAGCGGGTGGCCGCGATAGCCAACAAATTTCGCCGGGTCCACCAGCGGCAGATCATTCACCAAGAGCGCGCCATCTTCGATGTGATAGCGGCGGGCTTCGGTGTGGCTGGTGCCTGCGATGGGGAAAGCTTCGTCCAGGAACACCCGTGCACGGGCCACCACGCGGCCGCCGCGACCGGTGTCATAGGGGCCCTTGGGCGCCGGGTTGCCCATGGCATCGGTGCCATAGAACCCGTCATACAGGCTGCCCCAGCGGGCATTGGCCGCGTTCAGCGCGTAGCGCGCATTGGTGATCGGCACCACCAGCTGGGGTCCGGGCACCTGGGCGATCTCGGGGTCGACATTCGCGGTGTCGATCTCGAACGCGTCCCCTTCGGGCAGCAGATAGCCGATTTCGGTCAGAAAGGCCTTATAGGCTTCGTGATCATGGGGCTGGCCACGGCGTTCCACGTGCCAGGCGTCGATCTGGGCCTGAATATCTTCGCGCTTGGCCAGCAGCGCGCGATTCTCGGGGCTGAGTTCGGCGATCATGCGCGCAAACCCCGCCCAGAAGGCCGATGCGTCGACACCGCTGCCCGGCAGCGCTTTGTTGGCAATGAAATCCGCGAGTTCCGGGGCGACCTGCAACCCCTCGATGGCAATGCGTTCCGACATCTGTCTCTCCCATAGGCTACGTGGGCAAGGCCCCGCTCGGCGCACTGATAGAGCAATCGTTTCCTATCGGCAACAGATGCGGTAAAAGAAACTTACCAATTTCGGGGTTTTCGCATCAATCCGGCGTGACCCCCGGCGGTGTTTCGCCCTGATCACGCATCTTGGCATAGAAATCCGGAAGCTCCTGACCTCGGGTCGGCCGGAACGTTTCGCCCGTGCGGGTCATCCCGGCGATCCGGTCCACGCGAAAGGCGCGGAAATCCCCGCGCAGCCGACACCAGGCCACCAGTGTCCAGACCTTGCCCCAGAACCACAGCCCAAGCGGCTGCACGTCCCGCGACGACGCCGCCCCCGCCCCGTCAAGATAGGACAGGCGCAGCACCGCGCGGTCGCGTGCGGCCAGCTCGAGCGCGTCCAGCCGGTCGCGCACCTCGCGGGTGAGACCGGGCGCAAAGGCGTGCAGCTGCACCCGCTCGGCCTGGGCGCGGGCCTCTTCGGGCAGCACTTCGTGGATCTTGATCAGCGCCTCATCGGCGGCGCGCGCCATGGCGCTGCCGCCCC
>JAOXSC010000209.1 GCA_025800215.1 Marinibacterium sp. | reverse complement strand
CGCATGGCGGTGGTCCCGGCCATGGAAAACGTCGCCCTGTGGCACGAGCGTGACATTTCGCATTCGTCCGTTGAGCGCAATATCGGCCCCGACACCACCGTGACGCTGGACTTTGCGCTGGCGCGCCTGACCAGCGTGATCGACAAACTGGTCGTTTATCCCGACAACATGCTGGCCAACATGAACAAATTCCGCGGCCTCGTGATGAGCCAGCGGGTGCTGCTGGCCCTCACACAGGCCGGTGTCAGCCGCGAAGACGCCTATCGTCTGGTGCAACGCAACGCCATGAAGGTCTGGGAAGAAGGCAAGGATTTCAAAACCGAGCTTCTGGGCGATACCGACGTGACCGCCGCGCTGAGCGTCGAAGAGATCGAAGAGAAATTCGATCTGGGCTATCACACCAAACATGTCGACACGATCTTTGCCCGCGTGTTCGGCGACTGATCACCCAAAATCCCACGCTGCGCCGGAACGATTTTGCGATCCGGCGTAGCGGTGTTACCCTTTCCTTGCACGTCGACACACGCAGGAGACTGGGATGACCGCAAAGACCGTTCTGGCCGCACTGGCCCTGACCGCCCTGCCCGTACTGGCCTGGGCCCAATGCGACGCCAGCAAGGCGCTGCGCGCGCAAAGCTGCATGAGCGGCACCGAATGGGACGCCAGCGCCGGGCGCTGCGTCAAGATCGTCAACAGCTGATCGGTGGCGCACGCCCCCAAGAGCCGCCCCCTAGGGGGGCGGTTTTTTTCTGTGCTTACGCTTTTAAAACACTTCAGGTTCAGAATTATTCGGTCGGGCGGGGTCACTTTAGTTTGACTCCTCCGCCCCCTGAACAAGGCTATGTTTGCTACTGACCGGCCGACCCGGACCAAACCGTTCCCCGTGAGGAGATTTCTGATGCGCCTTTTGCTTGCCACCGCCCTGCTTGCCCCGACCCTTGCCTTTGGCGCGGGCTCCAGCGACGCCCCGCCGCCAAGCACCAAGACATCCAAGGATTGCTATTCGGAAAAGCAATGGGATCCCGAGATCAAGAAATACGTCAAATACTCCAAAAAGGTGAATGGCGTCTGGGATCCCAAGATCCGCCGCTGCGTGCGCCCCGACAAGGCGTCGTCGTTCCTTGATGCCGATGACGTCTATGACGCGATGCGCGAACTGGCCTATGTGGGGCGGATCGACGATGCACAGACCCTGCTTGAAGGCATGGATCAAAGCGACGACCGCGTGCTGACCTACTGGGGTTTCACGCATCGCAAACTGGGCGATCTGGAGCTGGCCAACGCCTTCTACGAAAAGGCGATTTCGCAGAACCCCGACAATCTTCTGGCACGGTCCTACATGGCGCAGGGCTTTGTGGCGGCAGGCCGCACCGATGACGCCATCGCCCAGTGGCGCGAGATCATGGCCCGTGGCGGCGAAGGCAGCTGGCCCGAAGCATCCCTGCGCGAAGCGATCCGCAGCGGGCTGACCTACAACTACTAGGTTCAGTCTTTCTTTACAGCCCGTCCGGTACGGTCCTGCCCATATCGGATAGGACTTTGCGGGGCGGGCCTTAGAATGAATGAACTGACCTTGTCTGCCATGCCGACCCATGCGGCAGCGGTGGCGCCGGGCATGACCCATGATGTGGTGCGGGTGCCGCGTGATCTTGACAGCGCGGCCAAGGCCGCAGTGATCGTGCGCCTTTTGATGAGCGAGGGCGAAGATGTCCCCATCGACGCCCTGCCCGAAGATCTGCAGGCCAAGCTGACATCGCAGATGGGACAGATGGGGCTGGTGGACAAGGTCACGCTGGATGCGGTCGTCACCGAATTCACCGAAGCGCTGGATGCCATCGGGCTGACCTTTCCGCGCGGCCTGGCCCGCGCGCTTGAAGCCCTGGATGGCAAGATCAGCCCCCAGACCGCCCGCCGCCTGCGCAAAGAGGCCGGCGTGCGCGAAGCCGGCGATCCGTGGCAGCGCCTGACCGCCCTGCCCGTGGCCGATCTGGCGCAGATGTCACAGGCCGAAAGCGTCGAGGTCGCCGCCGTTCTGCTGTCGAAACTGCCCACCAAAAAGGCCGCCGAGCTGCTGACCTCGCTTCCCGGCCCGCGCGCCCGCCGGATGAGCTATGCGGTCTCGCTCACCAGCAAGGTCACGCCCGAGGCGGTGGACCGCATCGGCCTGTCGCTGGCCGCGCAGCTTGATCAGAAACCCATCGAAGCCTTCGATTCGGACCCCTCCGAACGGCTGGGCGAAATCCTCAACCAATCCACCGCCAGCACCCGCGACGACATGCTCAGCGCGCTGCAGGAAACCGATGCGTCCTTTGCCGAACAGGTGCGGCGCTCGATCTTCCTGTTCGAACACATCCCCGCCCGCGTGGCCACGGGCGACATCCCCACCATCCTGCGCGCCGTGGATGCCACCGATCTGATCACCGCGCTGGCCGCCGCCAGCAGCGATGGTGACAAGGCAACGGTGGATTACATCCTGTCCAACATCTCGTCGCGCATGGCCGATGGCTACCGCGAGGAAATGGCCGAGCGGGGCAAGATCCGTCAGGAAGATGGCGAAGCCGCCATGTCCGCCGTCGTCTCGGCCGTGCGCACCCTGGTTCAGGATGGCACAATCGCGTTTCAGGACCCGGTCGAAGATGACGACAGCGCATCATGACATGACCGACACCCTGACGCGGCGCGGACACAGAATGCAGATGCAGCGACAATTGGGCCTTACGCCACCCCTCGAATGCTGTAAGGCCGGCCCATGCCCTGCCCCAATGCCAGCCCGCTGCGGCGATGACAGCATCCCTGACAGACATCCGCCCGGCGCCGACCCGTGCCATTGCGCTGATGATCGGCACTATGCTGTGTTTCACCATCATGGACGCCTGCGCCAAGATGCTGTCGCAGCAGGTGGGCGTGCTGCCCACGCTCTGGGCCCGCTATACAGGGCAGATGGTGCTGGTGCTTGTCCTGATCCTGCCGCGCTTTGGCGACACGGTGCGCACCCGCTACCCGTGGCTGCAGCTTTTGCGGTCGGTGGTGCTGGCTGGGGCCACGGGGTTCTTTTTCCTCGCACTCAGCCGCATCCCGTTGAACGAAGCGGCCGCGCTGATGTCGGTGAACCCGGTGCTGATCACGCTGGGGGCAGCCCTGTTTCTGGGCGAACAGCTGGGCCTCCGCCGCATCATCGGGATCACGCTGGCGCTGCTGGGTGCGGTGATCATTCTGCGGCCCGGATCGGACGTGTTCGAACCCGAAGCGCTCTATGCCCTGGGCGCGGCGGTCTGCTATTCGACCTATGCGCTGCTCACCCGCAAGGTCGGCCCGGATGAAAACGTGTGGACCTCGCTGTTTTACACCGGGCTCTTTGGCAGCCTGATCCTGAGCGCGGCCGTCCCCTTTGCCTGGGCGCCGCCCGACGGCAGCGCGATTGCCCTGATGCTGGCCATTTCGGTGATCGGCATGCTGGGCCAGCTCTGCCTGATCGGCGCATTCAGCCAGGGCGAAGCCGCGATGCTGGCGCCCTATTCCTATACGGGACTGATCTTTGCAACGCTCTGGGGCATGCTGATCTTTGCCGAAATCCCGGACCGCTGGACGATCGGCGGCGCGCTTGTGATCGCAGCGGCCGGGCTATATGTCTGGCACCGAGAGACCTTTCGCAGCAGACCAAGACCCTGACATGCCCGCCAACCCGTCAAAGCACAGCCGTCTGGACAGGCTCGGCTACCGGCTCTCGAGCATCGCGCTGCGCGCAGTGCTTGGGCTGTTCCTGCTGATCCCATATCGCGCCCGCATCGCAGCAGCAGGCTGGGTCTGCAGTCGCTGGGTTGCCCCGCTGGCGCGATACCGCACCCGCATCCGCACCAATCTGCGCCTGACCAATCCCGACCTGCCCGAGGCGGAAATCGAACGTCTGGTCCGCGCCGTGCCCGACAATGCCGGGCGCACCGTGATCGAGGTCTTTTCGAGCCAGCGTTTCATGGATCAGGCCGCACAGGCCGACCTGACCGGGCCGGGGGTCGAAGCGCTGCATGCCGCGCGCGCCGCGGGGCGCGCGGTGATCCTGAACACTGCGCATTTCGGCAATTTCTATGCCATTCGCGGGCGCATGCAGGCGGACGGCTATGAAATGGGGTCGCTCTATCGGCGCATGGCGAACCCCTATTTCAACGACTACTACGTGGAGCAGATCCTAGGCATGGGCCCGCCGATCTTTGAACAGAGCAAGCGCGGCATGCGCGATCTGGTCAAACATCTGCGCGGCGGCGGAATGCTGGGGATCCTCAATGATGTGCATGTGTTCGGCGGCGAACAGCTGACGTTCTTCGGCCAGACGGCCTACACGTCGCTGTCCACGGCCGAGCTGGCGGTGAAATTCGACTGCCTGCTGCTGCCGGTTTTCGTGATCCGTCAGCCCGATGGCATCAGTTTCCGGATCGAGGTGCTTGATCCCGTCGATCACGGCGACCCGGTCGAGATGACACAAAGGCTCAACGACATTACCGAAACCATGGTGCGCGCGCATATGGATCAGTGGTTCTGGATCCACCGCCGCTGGCGCGTGACACCCGGCTAGGCCCGGCCCTCAGTCGATCCAGGTGGCGGCCACGATCGCGCCCGGCCCCATCTTGCCGCGCTTTTGCACCAGAACGGCGGCCGGCTCATCGGGGTCTGCGGCCACATCAAAGCCCGCTTCGCTCTGCCCGTCCCAGCTGGCGACCACCGACAGGCTGCGCACCGAATTGACATAAAGGACCTGCAACCCCGCGTTTTCGCCGCGCGTGATGTCCGTGGTCACCTGCGGCAGGTAGGTGATCAGCTTGACGTCCAGCGCGCCCGCGCCCAGATCGGCCAGCGGTGCGATGCGGATCGCCACCGTATCGCCGGTGCGCTGCGCATCGACCCGCGCCAGATCGGGGGCATCGCGGTGGGTCATGATCAGATCGGCCACCTCCATCGCGCGGGTGCCCACCACACCGTCCTGCCCGTTGATGATCATCTGCGGGGTATAGACCATGCGGCTGCCGCTGGCATGGGCATAGCCCTTTTGGCGTTCGGTAAAGGCAGGATCGGCCAGATCGTCCTTCCAGCCGATATAGTCCCAGTAATCCACATGCAGCGCCAGCGCGATGATGTCATCGCGCTTGGACAGCGTTTCCAGCAGCGCATCCGCGGGCGGGCAGGACGAACACCCCTGTGACGTGAACAGTTCGACCACAACCGGGTTGTCCGCAGGTTCGGATGTCGCAACGACCGGCGACAGCGCAAAGAGTGTGGCAAGAGCGGTGATCAGAGATTTCATGGCACTTCGGATGTTTCAGGCTTTGGTAACGGATCTAACCCGGCAGCCGCGGCAAAGCCAATCAAGGTTTTGCGAGACCCCCGTGCGCAGGCCCTGATCCGGGCGCAGTTGCGCGGCGGGGGTGATATGCCCAATAATCGACCTTATCTGTCATTGCAGGGCGCGCGTATCAACAGGTGCGCCCCCGAATTCCAGCGAAGCCCTTTGTCGCATGATCATGAGGGAGGCCAGAATGCCCATCACCGTCGGTCAGGACACCGCCAACACCCGCCGCACCTTGCAGGTCGGGGACCGCACCATCAGCTATTATTCGATCCCGGCCGCTCAGGACGCGGGCCTGGGCGATTTTTCCCGCCTGCCCGCCGCGCTGCGTGTGGTGCTGGAAAACATGCTTCGCTTTGAAGATGGCAGGACCGTGGATCTTGATGACATCCGCGCCTTTGCCGACTGGGCCGCCCAAGGGGGACACACCACGCGCGAGATCGCCTATCGCCCGGCCCGCGTGCTGATGCAGGATTTCACCGGCGTGCCTGCGGTGGTCGATCTGGCGGCGATGCGCGACGGGATCGTGGCGCTCGGTGGGGATCCGCAAAAGATCAACCCGCTCAACCCGGTGGATCTGGTGATCGACCATTCGGTGATGATCGACGCATTCGGCAACCCGCGCGCGTTCCAGATGAATGTGGACCGCGAATATGAACGCAACATGGAACGCTATGCGTTTCTCAAATGGGGGCAGTCGGCCTTTGACAATTTCCGCGTGGTCCCGCCCGGCACCGGCATCTGCCATCAGGTGAACCTGGAATATCTCGCCCAGACCGTCTGGACCGAGCGTGACCAGCACGGGCAGGATGTGGCCTATCCCGACACGCTGGTGGGCACCGACAGCCACACCACCATGGTCAATGGCGTTGCGGTTCTGGGCTGGGGCGTGGGCGGGATCGAAGCCGAAGCCGCGATGCTGGGTCAACCGATTTCCATGCTCATCCCCGAAGTGGTCGGCTTTGAACTGACCGGCCAGATGGTCGAAGGCACCACCGGCACCGATCTGGTGCTGAAGGTGGTCGAGATGCTGCGCGCGCGCGGCGTGGTGGGCAAATTCGTGGAATTCTACGGCGCGGGGATGGACAACCTGCCGCTGGCCGATCGCGCCACCATCGCCAATATGGCGCCTGAATACGGGGCCACCTGCGGCTTCTTTCCCATTGATGGCGAAACCCTGCGCTATCTGCGCAATACCGGGCGCGACGAAGCCCGCGTGGCCCTGGTCGAAGCCTATGCCAAGGCCAATGGTCTGTGGCGCGGGGATGACTACGCGCCGGTCTATTCCGACCGGCTGCATCTGGACATGGGCAGCATCGTGCCCGCAATTTCGGGCCCCAAGCGGCCGCAGGATTATGTGGCGCTCGACACCGCCAAGGCCGCGTTCCGCCGCGAGATGGCCGAGACGTTCAAGCGCCCGCTGGACAAAGAGGTGCCGGTTGACGGAGAAGACTACACCCTGTCATCGGGCAAGGTGGTGATCGCGTCGATCACATCCTGCACCAACACATCGAATCCCTATGTCATGATCGGCGCAGGGCTGGTGGCGCGCAAGGCGGCCGCCCGTGGGCTGACGCGCAAACCATGGGTCAAGACCTCGCTCGCGCCGGGCAGCCAGGTGGTCAGCGCCTATCTCGAAGCGGCGGGACTGCAGGCGGATCTGGACCGGATCGGCTTTAACCTTGTGGGCTATGGCTGCACCACCTGCATCGGCAATTCCGGCCCGATCCAGCCCGAGCTGAGCGACGCCATTGCCAAAGGTGATCTGGTGGCGACCTCGGTCCTGTCGGGCAACCGCAATTTCGAAGGCCGGATCAGCCCGGATGTGCGCGCCAACTATCTGGCCTCACCGCCGCTGGTGGTGGCCTATGCGCTGGCGGGCACGCTGGATATCGACCTGACCACCGAACCGCTGGGACAGGACGATCAGGGCCGCGATGTGTTCCTGAAAGACATCTGGCCATCGACACAGGAAATCGCAGAGCTGGTGGAACAGACCGTCACGCGGGACGCCTTTGTCAGCAAATATGCCGATGTGTTCAAAGGCGACGACAAATGGCGCAGCGTCAAAACCACCGATGCGCTGACCTATGACTGGCCGGCGGCCTCGACCTATGTGCGCAACCCGCCCTATTTTCAGGGCATCACCATGGACACCACCCCGATCGGGAATGTCGACAATGCGCGGATCCTGGCGCTTTTGGGGGACATGATCACAACCGACCACATCTCGCCCGCCGGGTCGTTCAAACCCGACACGCCCGCAGGCCGCTATCTGACCGACCGGCAGGTGCAACCGCGCGATTTCAACTCGTACGGGTCGCGCCGGGGCAATCACGAGGTGATGATGCGCGGCACCTTTGCCAATATCCGCATCCGCAACGAAATGCTGGACGGGGTCGAAGGCGGCTTTGCCAAAGGGCCCGACGGGGCGCAGACGTCAATCTATGACGCCGCCATGGCCTATCAGGCCGCAGGGGTGCCGCTGGTGGTGATCGGGGGCGCCCAATACGGCGCGGGATCGTCGCGCGACTGGGCCGCCAAGGGCACGGCGCTTTTGGGTGTCAAAGCGGTGATTGCGGAAAGTTATGAACGCATTCACAGATCGAATCTGGTGGGTATGGGGGTGATCCCCTTTGAATTCACCGGCGGAATGACGCGCAAAACGCTGGGGCTGACGGGGGATGAAACCGTGTCGATCCACGGGCTTGATGCGGTGACACCGCTGGCCGAACTGCCCTGCACCATCAGATATGCGGATGGGCGCGAGATCGAAATCCCGTTGAAATGCCGGATCGATACCGCGGTCGAGATTGACTATGTCGAAAATGGCGGCGTGCTGCACTATGTGCTGCGCAACCTGGCGCGATCATCCTAAGCAACTGATATAAAATCGAAACGGGGCGCATGCGGCGTGCCCCGTTTTGCTGTGTGCGACATGGGTTTCACATCGTCCCCCGCCCATCTGCGGCCATGGGGCACCGACGGGTGCCGGGCTGGATCAAGCTTCCAGAAATTCAATAACCATACAGACAAATTAAGATCACATCTCGCCCCCGGCAGGTAATGAATATTTGAACGATAAAATGGATCGTTGACTGTATTCCTCAATAAATTACCCTTAATTCCGTGAAGGAGGAGGAAATAGCAGGTATTTCCTCATTGCGGGCATCCGCAAATTCTCGAGGTAATAAGTTGGCTGAATATTTCATACCATCCGGCACTCCGGTAATTGTATTTGACATCGAAACAGGCGCCTTTCTGCGCGAAACGATCCAGCGCTCTGACGATGTCATATCGAACGACCGCCCGTCGACGCGCAGTTTTCGCCCCGGAGACGCCCTCAGCCTGGCATCGGACGCGGATGCGACGGCCGGTTTCATGGGGTTCTGGGATCCCGGCCCGGCCCAGTTCCCGGTGATCACGCAGCAAGCGGCGGGGGTGGCGATGGTGCTTGGCGCCGACAGGTCGCTGCAATCCTTTGATCAGCTGGGCGATCTGCGCATCGTGAACGGCCCGCGCGAGGTTTGCTTTCTCGAAGGCACCCGCATCCAGACCCCCAAGGGTCCGATGCCGGTCGAACAGCTGAATGCGGGTGACCGGGTGCTCAACACCAGTTTTTCCCCCTGCACCGTCAGGTGGGTCGCGCGCAAGACGATGTCAGCCTTTTTCGGCGCCTCGGACAAGACCCGGCCCGTGTGCATCCGCGCCAATGCCTTTGGCTCTGGCGCGCCGGAACGTGATCTTTATGTGACCTCCGATCACGGTGTGATGTGCAACGGGGCGCTCTATCGGGCGGGATCCCTGGTCAATGACGCGTCCATTGACTGGGCCCCGGCCGAACATCTGGGCGACAGCTATGACGTCTATCACGTGGAAACCGCCCAGCACGAAATCATCCTGGCCGAAGGCGTCGGCGCCGAAAGCTTTGCCGACAAACAGGCATCGGTGGATTTCGACAATTACGCCACGCAACGGCGCTGGCACGATCTGATCTTTGCCTGACGGGACGCACCACCGCCGGCCCCGGTGATCAACGCGCGGCGCGCTCCATCGCCGGGCGGATGGTGTCGCGCATCACCCGTTCGGTCACCGGCCCGGCAAAGCGCAGAACCACAGTTCCATCGCCTGCTACCACATAGGTTTCGGGCACGCCGTAAAGCCCCCAGTCCAGCGCCATCCGGCCATCCGTATCCGCCCCCATGGCGGTATAGGGATCGCCAAGCTCGTCCAGGAACGCCAGCGCATTGGCTTGCCGGTCCTTGTAGTTCACACCATAGATCGGCACCCCTTCGGCCGAGAGCTGTTCCAGATTGGGATGTTCGGCCCGGCAGGGCGCGCACCAGCTGGCCCAGTAATTGACCAGTTTGACCTGCCCGTCGCGCAGCGTGGCATCGTCGAACAGCGCCTTGCCCGGCATTTCCGTCAGAACCACGGGCGGCGCGACCTGGCCTTCGCGGGCTGATGGCAGCGCCTCGGGGTCTTCGCGATACATGCCGATCCCGGCCATCACCACAAAAGCCAGAAAGATCGCGGGCGGCGCGATCATCAGGGGCGAGACTCTAGCCATTGCCGCGCTCCCCGGCTGCGGGGCGTTCCACGCGCTCCATTTCGGCGCGCACCCGGCGCCCGCGCAGCAAGCTGAGCACCACGATCGCCACCAGCAGACAGATCGACGCGCCATAGGCCGACAGAACCGATACGGCGTATTTTCCAAGATCCGGCATCATTCGGCCGCCTCCATCCGATCACGCGCCACAAGCGCGCGGGTCCGACGCGCGCGAATTTCGGTGCCGGTGCGATAAAAGACCAGCGCCACAAACAGCAGGACAAACCCCGCGATGCAGACCAGCAGCGGGAAGTAAAACACATCCGCCACGTTTTCTTCCTTGTCCAGCGACAGCGACGCGCCCTGATGCAGCCCCTGGTTCCAGAAATTCACCGCATAGCGCGACAGGATGGCAAAGACCGACCCCACAAGGCACAGCACCGATGTCAGATCGGCGGCCGTGTCGGGGTTGTCGATGGCTTCCCACAGCGCGACATAGCCCAGATAGAACAGGAACAGGATCAGAAAGGATGTCAGGCGCGGATCCCAGGCCCACCAGGTGCCCCACATGGGCTGCCCCCAGAGCGCCCCGGTG
>JAOXSC010000202.1 GCA_025800215.1 Marinibacterium sp. | reverse complement strand
CGCAGGGCCTCCATCGAGACGTCGATCTGGCTGTCGAGATCCCAGAGGTTCTCGGCGTCGATCTGATCCTGAAGCTGGGCCATTTCTTCGGCGGTTTCGTCCGAATAGTTCATCGCCAGCTCGTTATAGCGATCCAGGATGTCCTTTTTCGCCTTGACCCCCAGCATGACGTTTTCACGCACCGTCAGGCTTTCATCAAGCTGCGGTTCCTGCGGCAGGTATCCCACGCGTGCGCCTTCGGCGGCCCAGGCTTCGCCCGTAAAGTCCTTATCGAGCCCGGCCATGATCTTCATCAGCGTGGATTTACCCGCGCCGTTGACACCGACGACACCGATCTTCACGCCGGGAAGAAAGCTGAGCCGGATGTTTTCAAAGCATTTCTTGCCGCCGGGATAGGTCTTGGACACCCCGTCCATGTGATAGACATATTGATAGCTTGCCATGATCGACCCCTTCGATGCGCGCCTGTGTGGGTTTGGTGATAGCCAAGCCGGTCTGCGGCGGCAATGGGGGCGATGCGCGATTTCGCCTGTCCGCACCGGACACCTGTCTGTCGGGCCCTAAGACAGTAAGCCTGACCCTTATGCTGCGCTGCGTGAATTGAAATGCCGCCCGAAAGCACCAAGACTAACCTGACAAGGGGAGACAACCCGGCGCAGTCCGGGATCAGGGAGACAATGATGACACAACCTTGGGAGAGGTATTACACCGACGAAGGTCGGGCCTTTGATCTGGCCAATATGGGCCCGCAGCGGCTGGTCGACTACTTCAACACATCCTGCGCCGAATTCGGGCCACGCCCGGCCATGACCACCAGCCTGCCCACCGGGGCCGAGGCCACGATCACCTATCAGCAGCTGGGTGAGGCTTCGGATCATCTGGCGGTCTATCTGCGCGAAGTGGCAGGGCTGACGGCAGGTGATGTGGTGGCGGTGATGACGGCCAACTGCATCAGTTTTGCGGTGGCCAGCCTGGCGATTGCCAAGGCCGGGTGCATCGCGACCAATGTGAACCCGCTTTATACCGCGCCGGAACTGCAGCATCAGTTGCAGGACAGCGGTGCCAAGGTGCTGTTCATCATCGACATGTTCGGCGACAAGGTCGACGAAGTGATCGCAGCCACCGCCGTCAAGCAGGTGGTGACGCTGTCGGTTCTTGATTTCTTTTCGCCGCTCAAGAAGCTCTTGCTGGGGGCGGTGCTGAAATATGTCCGCAAGGTGATCCCGGACATGGCAACGCCGCATGTGACAATGACAAGCGCCATTGCCCAGGGGCGTGCGCGGGCCGGTGGGGTGGATATCGCGGCCTATTCAGCGGATGTGCATCCCGATGACGTGGCGCTCTATCAGTATACCAGCGGCACCACCGGGCGCAGCAAAGGGGCCGAACTGACCCATCGCGGCATCCTGGGCAACGGGTATCAGGCCTATCTGATGACCGGCCACAAGATGAGCCCGGGCGGCGACACAGTGCTGGTGGCGCTGCCGCTGTATCATATCACGGCCTATACGCTGATCTTTGTGGCGGGCATGCGGTTCGGATCGCATTCGGTTCTGGTGCCCAGCCCACGTCCGCCTTCCAACTTGCGGGCGCCTTTGGAAAAGCACACGATCACCTGGTTTACCGGGATCAACACGCTTTATGCGGCCATGATGAACGAGCCCTGGTTTGACCGCAAACTCTTTGAGGCGATCCAGTTCAGCGGGTCGGGCGGGGCGGCACAGACCACGGGTGTGGCCCAGAAATGGGAAGAGCGCACCGGCATCCGCATCAATCAGGGCTATGGCATGACCGAATGTTGCGGCGTGCTGACGCTCAACCCGCCCGATGACAACCGCTTTGGCCAGGTTGGCATCCCGGTGCCGGGGGTCGAGATCCGCATTGTGGATGATCTTGGGGTGGATCAGCCTCAGGGCAGCCCGGGCGAGCTGATTTTCCGGGGGCCGACGATGATGAAGGGCTATCTGAATCGTCCCGAGGCGACGGCCGAAACGATCGTGGATGGCTGGCTGCATACCGGTGATATTGCGGTGATGTCCGAGGATGGGTTCTTTGAGATCGTGGATCGCAAGAAGGACATGATCCTGGTGTCGGGCTTCAACGTGTCCCCTAACGAGATCGAGGACGTGATTTCCAAGATCCCCGGCGTGGTGCAGGTGGGGGTGATCGGCGTGCCGGACGAAAAATCAAGCGAGGTGCCGCATGCGTTCATCGTGCGCGGCAATGATGCGCTGAGCGCCGAGATGGTGATTGCCACCTGTCACGAAAGCCTGACCAACTACAAGGTGCCCAAACATGTGAGCTTTGTCGACGAGGTGCCGGTGACCCTGTCGGGCAAGGTGTTGCGGCGCGAGCTGCGCGCGCGCCATATGGGATGACGTATGGAGCGCGCGGCCTGCGCTTTGGGCTGTCGGGGTGGCGGGCTGAAGCCCGCCCTACCGCAGTGGCAGGCGGCGCGCAGGTGATCCGAAGGGACGGAGATGGCGCTATTGCGTGAGATGATCGCCACCCAGGCCCAGCCGGGCCGGGTGGTCTGGATCGGGTTGCGCCCGGCGCGGCGCGCGCCGATGCGCGCGGTGGACGCCGCGATGATCACCGATGCCGGGCTTGACGGTGACCGCAGCCGGGGTGGCAAGCGCGCGGTGACGCTGGTTCAGCACGAACATCTGCCGGTCATCGGCAGCTTTCTGGGCCGGGGTCCGTTGGCGGTTGCCGATCTGCGGCGCAACCTGTGCATCGCGGGCATCAACCTTGGTGCGCTCAAGGGGCGGCGGGTGCGTGTGGGGGCGGCCGTGCTGGAATGGACGGTGATCTGTGCGCCCTGTTCGCGGATGGAAGAAACGTTTGGCCGGGGCGGCTATTCGGCGGTGCGGGGTCATGGCGGGTGGTGTGCGAAGGTGATCACGCCCGGACCGGTGCGCCTGGGCGATGCGGTCTATGCCGAGCCGGACGCTGGCCTCGACATCGACACCGGCTGAGCGCCACACGATCCCCATTGCAACTGACCGGCGTCTATGTGCAAGCCTGTGGCCCATGACACATGGCGTTACACATGGTTCCGCACAGGACTTTGCGAGGGCTTTTTCAGGAGGCTTTGCAAAAGAGGGCCTGCCTTTTGCGCGCGCGGGCCAGCGCATCGGCCTTTTGGGCGGATCCTTTGATCCGCCGCATGCAGGCCATGTGCATATCACGCGCGCGGCCCTGACCGCGTTTGGGCTTGATCGGGTGTGGTGGCTGGTAAGCCCGGGCAACCCTCTCAAGTCGCAGGGGCCCGCGCCGCTGGCGCAGCGGATGCAGGCGGCGCGCGCGATCATGCGTGATCCGCGTGTCGAGATCACCGATCTTGAGGCGCGCATCGGCACCCGTGCCACCGTCGATACGCTGGCGGCGCTGCACCGGTTCTATCCCGGCGTGCGCTTTGTCTGGCTTATGGGGGCGGACAATCTGGCGTCGCTGCATCACTGGAAAAACTGGCGGTCGATCATGGACACGACGCCCGTCGGCGTGCTGGCCCGGCCCGGCGACCGGATCGCGGCGCGCCTGTCGCCCGCGGCAAGGCTCTATCGGCGCCAGCGTCTGAGCGGGCAGGCACGCCGCATGCTTGCCGGGGCCCAGGCCCCCGCCTGGTGCTATGTCAACGTGCCGCTGATGGATGTGTCATCAACCGCGCTGCGGGCGCAGGGCGGCTGGCCCCGTGGCGGCTCAGCGTCGTAGCAGGGCCGAGGCCAGCCCCGCCCCCGCCACCAGCGCCAGCCCGCCCCAGGCCAGCGGATCGGGCAGATCGCCAAAGGCCAGCCAGCCCAGCCCGGTGGCCGCGACCAGCTGCACATAGACCAGCGGTGCCAGCCGCGCGGCAGGCGCGCGCCCATAGGCCATCACCAGCAGCAGGTTGCCCAGCATCGACAGGCCCGCGCTGGCCAGCACCAGCGTGCCGGTGGCCAGATCCGGCTGCGGCAGATCGCGCAGCCCCGCCGGGGCCAGCACGATCGCCCCCACCACAAGCTGCGTCAGGATCAGCTGGCGCGGGTGCCCCAGATCGGCCAGCCAGCGCGATGCGGTCAGGTAGGCACCATAAAACACCCCCGCCAGCACCGCCCAGAGCAGCGCGGGATCCCCGCCCAGCCCCGGCCGCACCACCAGCAGCACCCCGGCAAAGCCCAGCCCCAGCAGTGCCGCGCGCGCGGCCGTGACCTTTTCGCCCAGAAACAGCGCCGACAGCACAAAGCTGACGATGGGCCCGACAAAGAAGGCGGCAAACACATCCGCGATGGGCGCGTGTTTCAGCGCCACCTGGATCGACGAAATGCCACCCGCGATCAGCAGGGCCCTGAACCAGATCCGCCAGTCCCTGAGCAGCGCCAGCGCACCCTTTGGCACAAAGGGCCACACCATCAACGCCCCAAGCGCAAAGCGTGACCAGGCGACAAAGGCAGGCGTGGCGGTGCCCTGACCGGTCAGCAGCTTGGCGGCAAGATCGCCTGCCGGGATCAGCGACATGGCCGCGAGCATCAGAAGGGTGGTGCGCAACATGGGTCGGGCCTATCACGCGGATTTCAGGGTTGAAACGCGGCTCTTGCGGTTGTCGTGCGCCAAGGGCTGCGGTTAGATGCCGCCATGACATCCGTGATCACCAGACGCCACCTGCTTGGATCCATCGCGGCCTGTGCCGCCAGCGCGGCGGGCGCGGCCCCGCTTGAGCAATCGGCCCGTCCGATCCCGCGCCCGCGCGCGCTTGGGCGGGTGGGGACGTCGCAGGACGTGCTGGCGCGTTTTGGGTTTGACGGCGTGGTGTCCTGTGCGGCGGTGGATCTGAAGACGGGCAAGCTGGTCGATGGGGTCGATCCCGACCGGCCCATGCCACCGGCCAGCGTGGCCAAGGCTCTGACGGCGCTGTATGCGCTGGACCGGCTGGGGCCGGGGTATCGCTTTGTCACCCGTGTGATGGCCACGGGCCCGGTCGAAAACGGGATCCTGCGCGGTGATCTGGTGCTGGCAGGCGGGGGCGACCCCGAGCTTGACACCAACGCGCTGGCGGCACTGGCCGCCGATCTCAAGACCGCAGGGCTGCGCGAGGTGCGCGGTGATTTCATCGTTTATGACGGCGCGATGCCACGGGTGGACAGCATTGATCCGGGGCAGCTTGAACATGTGGGATACAGCCCGGCGCTGTCGGGAATTGCGCTGAATTTCAACCGGGTGCATTTCGAGTGGCGCCGCGCGGGGGCCGATTACAGCGTGTCGATGGATGCGCGCAGCAATCGCTATCGTCCCGATGTGGCCATGGCCCGGATGGAGATCCGCAGCCGCAGCGCGCCGGTCTACACCTACGAGGATGGCGGGCGCATCGACCGCTGGACAGTGGCGCGCGGTGCGCTTGGCACTGGCGGGGCGCGCTGGCTGCCGGTGCGCAAGCCGGGGCTTTATGCGGGCGACGTGTTCCAGACCATGGCGCGGGCGCAGGGCATCGTGCTGCGCAATCCGACCCTGTCGCGCAGCCTGCCGCAGGGGCGCATTCTGGCCCGCCATGACAGCCGCCCTCTGGTCGAGATCCTGCAGGGCATGCTGGAATATTCCACCAACCTGACGGCTGAAATGGTGGGGCTGGCGGCGTCGGCACGGGGCGGCAACGTCCCAGAGGATCTGGCCGCATCGGCGGCGATGATGAACGCATGGGCCGCCGACGAACTGGGGATGACCCGGACCCGGATGGTGGATCATTCGGGGCTGGGGGGCGCGTCGCGCATCAGCGCGCGGGATCTGGCCGTGGCGCTGGCATCGCTTGAGCGGTTCAACACGCTGGGCCCGATCCTGAGCGGGTTCACCTTGCGCGACATACGCGGCCAGCACATGCCGGATCATCCGGTCAAGGTGTCGGCGAAAACGGGATCTTTGAACTTTGTGTCCTGTCTGGGCGGTTATGCGCGCGGCGTGGGCGGGCGGGATCTGGCCTTTGCCATCTTTACCGCCAACCTGACGCGCCGCGCGGCGGTGCCCCGGTCGGACAGCGAAAACCCGCCCGGCGCGCGCAGCTGGAACAGCCGGTCACGCCGGGTGCAGTCCGCGCTGATCGACCATTGGGGCCGGGTGCACGGCTAGGGTCAGGTCATGTGCCGGGCACGGGCGCCGCGTTCGATCGCCGCCGCATGCAGGCGGTCGATGTTCAGCTCATAGCGGATTTCTTCGAGCAGGCGCAGTTCGGGTTCGTTCAGTTCACCATCAGCGGCGGCAACGTCGCAGGCCAGCGCATAGCCGGTTTCGAACAGACGCTCGGTCAGGTTTTCGCGGATCAGGCCAAAGAGCGCATCCAGCCCTTCTTCCTGTTCGAACAGGTCAAAGACGATCTGCGCGGTGTTGTTCATCCGGTCGATGTCATACCCGGCAAAGACCGGCAGCATGTTCACCGCCGACTGGATCTTGACCAGCTCCGCGGTGCGGATGTTTTCATCCGATGCCGAGACGGCCACCATCAGGGCCACCAGGCAATCCTGTTCGCTCAGCACATGCGGTTCGGCGGTTTCGGTGGGGGCCATCTGGGTGCTCCTTCGACTTGGTTCGGAGCCGACAATATTGACGGCGCTGCGCGCGCACAATAGGTAGCGGCGCAATGCCGCCGGGCGGTCCGGCGTCTTATCTGTCGGAGAGTTCCCATGACACAGTCGCGCGACGCTGCCCTTGCATCCAAGGCCTGGCCGTTCGAAGAGGCGCGCCGGGTGCTCAAACGCTACGAAAAGGCGCCCCCCGAAAAGGGCTATGTGCTGTTTGAAACGGGCTATGGCCCGTCCGGCCTGCCCCATATCGGCACCTTCGGAGAGGTCGCCCGCACCACCATGGTGCGCCGCGCCTTCGAGATGATTTCGGACATCCCCACCAAGCTGATCTGCTTTTCCGACGACCTGGACGGGATGCGCAAGGTGCCGGGCAATGTGCCCAATCAGGACGAGCTGGCCAAATATCTGCAGATGCCGCTGACATCGGTGCCCGATCCGTTTGGCACCCATGACAGCTTTGGCGGGCACAACAACGCGATGCTGATGCGGTTCCTTGATACGTTCGGGTTTGACTATGAATTTGTCAGCTCGACCGAATTCTACGGCTCGGGCCAGTTCGACGAGGTGCTGCTGCGCTGCGCCGAGCGCTATGACGACATCATGAAGATCATGCTGAAGTCGCTGCGCGAAGAACGGCGCCAGACCTATTCGATCTTCCTGCCCATGCACCCCGAGACGGGGCGGGTACTTTATGTGCCGATGAAGCATGTGGATGCGGTGAACGGCACCGTCACCTTCGACGACGAAGAAGGGCGTGAATGGACGCTTCCGGTGACCGGCGGCAATGTCAAGCTGCAGTGGAAGCCCGATTTCGGCGCCCGCTGGGCGGCTCTGGGTGTCGATTTCGAGATGTATGGCAAGGACCATTCCACCAACGAAAAGATCTATGACGGGATCTGCCGGGTGCTGGGCGCCCGCCCGCCCGAGCATTTCACCTATGAGCTGTTCCTGGACGATCAGGGCCAGAAGATTTCGAAATCGTCGGGCAATGGCGTGTCGATCGATGAATGGCTGACCTATGCCTCGACCGAAAGCCTGTCCTATTTCATGTATCAAAAGCCCAAGACAGCCAAGCGCATGTATTTCGACGTGATCCCCAAGGCGGTGGATGAATATCACCAGCAGCTGCGCGCCTATCCCGGTCAGGACGAAAAGGGGCAGCTGAACAACCCGGTCTGGCATATCCACGCCGGCGATGTGCCGGGGTCGAACCTGGTGGTGCCCTTTGCGATGCTGCTGAACCTGGCATCGGTGTCGGGGGCCGAGGACAAGGACCAGCTTTGGGGCTTTATCCGCCGCTATGCGCCCGACGCGTCGCCCGAGAGCCACCCCGATCTCGACAATGCGGCGGGGTTTGCGGTGCGCTATTTCCAGGATTTCGTGAAGCCCAAGCGGGTGTTCCGGGCCCCCAGCGAGCAGGAGCGCGAGGCGCTGGAGGCGCTGCGTGCCGAGCTCGCGGCCTATGACGGGGCGCTTGAGGATGAGGCGCTGCAATCGGTGGTCTATGCGGTGGGGCGCGAGCGGTTTGATCCCATGCGCGGCTGGTTCACGGCGCTTTATGAGGTGCTTCTTGGGGCCAGCCAGGGGCCGCGGTTTGGTGGGTTCATCGCGCTTTACGGTGTGGATGAGACCATCGCGCTGATCGACGCGGCCCTTGCGGGCGAGCTGGCCTGAGCCGGTTGATCTGAGAGGGTGCGCCGCCTGTGGCGTCGCGCCGGGCGGGGGCTCTGCCCCCGCACCCCCGAGGTATTTTGAGCCACAAAGAAGCCACAGGGGCGCGTGTTTGACGGGCCTTTGTGTCGGGCTAGCTTATCCTCCGTGACGCGGGGGACAGGATGCGCCGGTTTTTGATCTTGGTGGTGGTGTGGCTGGGTCTGGGGGTGATGAGCCCTCTTTCGGCGCAGGAGCGTGAGATCGAAGGCGTGATTGCGGGGCAGATGCAGGCCTTTCGTGATGGCGATGTGGAGGGGGCGTTCGGCTTTGCCAGCCCTGGCATCCGGCGGTTTTTCGGGACGTCCGAGCGCTTTGGCGCGATGGTGCGGGGGGGATACCCCATGGTATGGCAGCCCGGAGAGTTGCGGTTTCTGGAGCTGCGCGAGATTGCCGGGCAGCTGTGGCAGAAGATCGAGATCCGTGATGCGGCGGGCGGGTTGCATTGGCTGGACTACCAGATGATCCCGGTGGGCGATGGCTGGCGGATCAATGCGGTGCAGATCCTGGTCGCACCACCGCCCAGCGTCTAGCTGTGGCGGGCGGGGGCGGGGTTGCGATCCGGTTAACCTGAGAAATCTTTTTATGGCAGTGGGTTGATGCGATACGTCGGGCCGTTTGGTGTCTCTGCGCGGCGGGCACCGTGACGGTGGTCTGAGCCTGTCTTAACCCTTTTTCCCTATCTCCTTGTGGCGTGTTTGAGGCGCGGGTTCTGGCGCGCTGCTTTTGGGCCTCGGGGTTGAGGCCGGGCTTGGGAAAGGGAACAGGATGAACAAGGCGATCACCGATGGCCTGGTGCTGATGCCACCGGAATTTTCGAACAACCTGTCGGTCTGGTCGCGGGGCGACGGGACGCCGGGCTCGGCGTCTTATCAGGGGGCGTCGGATGCGGCCTTTGTCCCTGCGGATCAGGATTTTGGCGGTTGTCTGGAGGTGCAGAAGACCCAAGGCGTGCAGAAGCTGCGCTACAAGGGCGAAACACCATTGCTGCGCGGCTGCTATCTGCGGGTGCGTGCGCGCGTCAAGGCGGTGTCAGGCAGCCTGCCGCGGGTGCGGATTGCGGGCTATGCCGCCGGGGCTGCGGGTCAGCCGATCAGCGGGATCGTGACCACCGGGCCCGAAGTGCCGCTGACCGCCTATGGGCGGGTGGTCGAGGTGTCGGCCATCATCGGCATCGGGGATCGGCCCGGTGTCGACCTGAGCTGGGGCGCGGCGGCGATCTATGGGCATTTCGGGCTCGATCTGGTGGGGCTCAATGGCGGGGTGGTGCGCGTCGATGATCTGGTGATCGAAGACATCACGTCGGTGTTTCTGCGCGACATGATCAGCACCGTGGATGTGCGCGACTACGGGGCCATTGGCGATGGCGCGACCGATGACAGCGCGGCGTTCGAGGCCGCCGCTGCCGATGCCGATGGCCGTGAGGTGCTGGTGCCCAAGGGGGTGTACCGGCTGGGCAGCACCGTGACCCTGCATGCGCCGGTGCGCTTTGAAGGTCAGGTGGTGATGCCGCAGGAGGCGCAGTTGCTGTTGCCGCGCAGCTTTGATCTGCCCACCTATATCGACGCGTTTGGCGATGAAGAGCTGGGGTTCAAGAAAGCGGTGCAGGCGCTGTTCAACAATGTTGATCATGACGCGCTGGACATGAAGGGCCGCAAGGTGACGCTGCGCGGGCCGGTCGATATTCAGGATGCGGTGGTCAGCAAGACCGCCTTTGACACCCGCCGGGTGATCCGCAACGGGTTGTTCGAAGCCGCCGAAAGCGTTGCCTGGCAGGTCGACACGGTGGTGTCTGCGGCCCGCTATGATCCGGCGGATCCGCGCCGGCTGAGCGATGTGGCCGGTGTCGAGGCGATCACCCCCGGCGCGCTGGTTGAGGGGGCAGGCGTGGGGCGCGAGATCTATGTGCGCGCCAAGAACGAAGCAACGCAGGAGCTGACGCTGAACCTGCCGCTTTACGGGGCGGATGGCACGCAGGATTTCACCCTGACCGCCTTTCAGCCGATGCTGGATTTCAGCGGCTTCAGCCGGTTGTCGCATTTTGCGTTCGAGAATGTCGAACTGCAGTGCAACGGCCGGGCCAGCGGGGTGCGTCTGGCGGCCAGTGGCGAGGGCTTTGGTCTTTATGACTGCGCCATCACCCGCCCGCGCGATCGGGGTGTCATGTCGACCAACCGGGGCTGCGAAGGCCTGCGGGTCAGCCGGTGCCGGTTCGTGTCCGATGAGGTGGATCAGGATGTGTCGGCGCGCCGCAGCGTGGCGCTGAACGTCAATTCCGAACGCGCGCTTCTGAGCGATTGCGTGGCGCAGGGGTTCCGCCATTTTGCCGTGATCGGCGGCGAGCAGGCGGCCCTGCGCGGCAATGATCTGTCACAGGGCGATGCGGTGCCGGACGGGGTGCGCAGCGCCGGTATCGTGCTGACCCAGCCACTGAGCTTTGCGGTGGTCAGCGGCAACCAGATCACTGATTGTTTTGTGGAATGGACCAATGAACATCGCGTGGCCGCCGCTGCGTCGACGCAGGCGTTTCGCGGGGTGATGGTGTCGGACAACCTGTTCAAGGCCGATAATGTGGCGCCGTGGTTCAGCTTTATCGTGCTCAAGCCCATTGGAACCGGGCACTATCCGCTTGGCGTTTCGATTACCGGCAATGTGTTCCGCAGCAAGGCGGGCTCGATCGACCGGGCCGAGCGGCTTGATGAAAGCATGGGGGCGTTCGATCGCGACCGCTATCAGCAGGTGGCGATGCACTCCAACAGCTTTCTGTCGGTAACGGCCCCGGCGGCGAACCCTGCGGTGTCCGACCATCAGCAGTCCAGCGCGGCGGCCACCTGGGTGGTGGACGGCGCCGGCGCGCTGCCCTTTGATGCCAGGGTACAGCGCGCGGATGCCGTGGTGGCCCAGGGCGTCATTAAGGATGATACCGGCGCTGCCCTGCACGAGATGCCGCATGTGCTGGCTGCGCAGGGGGCCACGGGTCAGGATCTGCATCTGATCTGGAGCACAGCCGTCAAGGGGCGCGTGGGCGTCACCCTGCGGGGGGACCGCTAGAGCCCCAGATCCTGCGATGTCAGGTGAAAGGCCTTGCCGAACCCTCCGTTGAGGCGCGCCTCGGACACCGAAAAGCGCGCGAACCGGAAATCGGAGAACCCGATATAGAGCTTGGCCTTGGGATGGTCGCGCAGGTAATGCGCGGCCATTTCTTCGTATTCGGGCGTGTCATTGGGGATCAGGGTGGCGCGCGCCTGCAGGGTCAGGCGGGGATGGGTCAGGGGGTCTCCGCGCGGGCCGGGTTCGCCCACCAGCAGGGAACAGGCAGGATCGGCCTGCAGCGCGCGGCTGTGGGCCGACAGATCGGACATCAGCGATATGGGCTGCCCTGCGGCATCAAGGCCAAAGGCCACGCGGCTGACGGCGGGGCCGCCGGGTTCCTGCACAGCCAGCGCGGCAAAGCGGGCCTGGGTCATCAGGGCGCGCGCAAGCTCGCGCGCAGCGTCATCGGTGGGTCGGATCGGAGAGGTCATGCCCATCGCTAACGCAGCCGCAGGCGGCAGGGCAAGGGCTGAGTGACTTTCCGATTGCGCAGCGGGGACGGGGGTTTAAGCTGTTCGAAACAGGGCAGACGGGGCAACCATGGGACAGATCATCACGGTGGCGCAGCAAAAGGGCGGCGCGGGCAAGACCACGCTGGCGGTGAATCTGGCGGTGGCCTTTGGTCAGGCGGGCAGATCGGTGGCGCTGATGGACACCGACCCGCAGGGCAGCGCGGGGCGCTGGTTCATGACCCGCCTTGAGGGGATGGAAGATCCGGGCATTGATTTTTCCACGGCGTCGGCCTGGGGCGTGTCCTATGAGGGCAAGAAGCTGGCCACCGCCAATGACATCGTGCTGATCGACACGCCGCCCAAGGCCGACAGCGATCTGCGCCCGGCGCTGCGCGCCGCCGATCTGGTTCTGGTGCCGGTGGCCAGCAGCCATGTGGATCTGTGGGCGGTCGAAGCGGTGCTTGATCTGGCCGAACGCGCGGGCAAGCCGGTGCTGGTTGTGCTGACCCGCTCGCGCCCCGGCACCCGCCTGTCGCAAGAGATCACCGACAAGGCCGCCGAGCTGCAGGCGGTTCTGGCGCAGAGCCAGGTGGGCAACCGGGTGGTGTATGCCGAAACGCTGGGGCAGGGGCGGGCGGCTCTCGAAGCGCCCAAAGGGCCCGCCCATGACGAGATCATCGCGCTGAGGGCAGAAATCGAGACGATGCTGTCGGGGCTGTGATAGGCTGATCGGGCAAGCTTAAGGAGGCCAGCCCATGCCCAGCATCACCAAGGATGCCACGATTCAGACCGTGATCACCACGTTCGAAACCTCGCCCGGAACCTGCCAGGATCTGATGGATGCGCTGCAGGATGCCTTTGACACGTTCATTTCCAAACAGCCGGGGTTTGTCGCCGCAGGGCTGCATGTGAACGACGCCCAGACCCGTATTGCCAATTATTCGCAATGGCAGCGGCGCGAGGATTTCATGGCCATGCTGCGCACCGACGAGATGCGCGAACGCAACCGCGCGATCGGGGCGCTGTGCCGCAGCTTTGAACCGGTGATGTACGAGGTCGCCGCGACATTCGACTAGGCCCGCCTTGTCTTTCGCCTGCGCCTGCCCACATCAATAACAGGTTGCACGAAAAGCGGAGAGCACAAGATGAAATGTCCTGTCGACGGTGCCGAACTGGTGATGTCCGAACGCAGCGGGGTCGAGATCGACTATTGCCCGAAATGCCGAGGCGTCTGGCTGGATCGGGGCGAGCTGGACAAGATCATTGAACGCAGCGCGCAGTCCATGCCGGCGGCGGCCCCTCCGCCGCCCCCGCCTTCTTCGCAGCCGCGGTATCGCGATGACTATGAAAAGCCCCGCAAAAAGCGGAAATCGAGCTTTCTGGATGATCTCTTTGATTTCTGATCAGCCTGCGGCAGACTGATCTGCATCAAGGCAGTCAGGGGCCGTTCGGCCAATCTGGGGTCAGACCAAAGGAGAGCGCCATGTATCGCAACATCATTATTCCGGTTGCATTTGACATCGAAACAGACCGCAGCGATGTGGTGGATCTGGCGCGGCTGTTGTCGTCCGAAGGCGCGCATGTGACCTTTTTGCATGTGGTCGAACGGATTCCGGGCTATGCGCTGTCCTATATTCCCGATGACCTGTTGAAAGAAACCCGCATCGCCATTCAGACCGCGCTGGACGAGCTGGCCGCGCAACTGCCCAATGCCCAGGGCATCGTGATCGAAGGTCACGCGGGGCGCAGCATTCTGGACTGGGCCGATGAGCACGCGCCTGATCTGATCATCGTGTCGTCGCATCAGCCGGGCATGCAGGATCTGCTGCTGGGATCCACCGCCAGTCAGGTGGTGCGCCATGCCAAATGCGCGGTGCATGTGCTGCGCTGATCGGGCCGCGGCGTAAATGGTGGACAGGCGGCGGGGTTTCGTGAAACCTGCCGCCATGACAGACAATTCCGAGCTGAAACGGGAAATCGAAGCGCTCCGTCAGGAGATCGCGACCTTCAACGGGCACCGGTTCATCCGGGTGCAGAATTCGTGGTGGCTGATGATCCTGCAAGCGCTGCTGCGGGGCATGGCCGTGGGTCTGGGCACCGTGGTGGGCGCGTCGCTGCTGGTGTCGGTGCTGCTTTATATGCTCAGCCAGATCGACTTTCTGCCCATCATCGGTGACTGGGCAGCGCAGATCGCGCAGGACATCAAGGCGTCGACCGGGGTGGATGCGCTGGGCGAAACCAGCAAAGGGGCGGCACCCGCTGATGTTGCGCCAACCGATACGGGGCCAGCCGACTGACCCCAGACGGCGCGCCAAAGAAAAGGCCCTGATCCTTGCGGATCAGGGCCTTTTTGCAATGCGGATGCGTTGGTCTTATTTGACGGCTTTTTGCAGCCGTGCGCGGACCTTTTTGGCCATGTCGGTTTCGGCATCGCCCAGCTCGGCCAGGCGGCCCTTGGCCCATTCCACGGCGGCGCCATTGTCGACCGACTGCAGGAAGCGCATGATGCGGCCTTCCATCATCCAGTCTTTCGAAAACGACTTGTCGAAGAATTCGAAGGCGCGCGCCTTGTCCTTTTCCCAGATCGACTGACCGGTGATCAGCAGCGAGAACTTGTCGTTGTTTTCGTCGAGATCTTCGTTGATCTGGATCGGGCGGTTGAACGTGCCGGCACCGGTTTCCAGCGCCACGCTCTGCGCGTCTTCGAGCGTCGAGAACTGACGGTTCGAGCGGACATGAACCGCATCGAAATAGTCATAGATCAGACGGTCGTCTTCGTTGTCGCGCAGATAGTCCAGCACGCATTCGAAATCCATCTCGACATAGTTGCCGGGGTTGGTCACGTTGCGCGACTGATAGGGCTTGGCGGGCAGATCGAACAGATAGCTGAGGATCGCGGCAGTTTCGGCCAGACGCTCGGTGATGCCGACCACCAGATAATCGCGGTGGGCATTGGCCACGGCGGTTTCGAAATCCTTGGCCCCAAGAAAGTCGATGATCCGGTTCTTGGGATATTGTTCCAGATACTCTTCGGTGGTCAGGCTGGTGTTGCCCTGGCGCGTGTGCTGGAACGAATAGTTCGATTCAAACAGCGACAGCGGGCGCCGGAAGATCGTGAACGGGAAGGACGGGATCCGGTCCTTCAGGAAATCGATGGTCAGATGCGCGCGGTGGCCGAAGACCAGATAGGTCTTTTCTTCGTCCAGCAGGCCTGCTTCCACCTTCTGTTTGAATTCGTCGAGCTCGTTTGGGGTCGAGACGCGGTAGGCGGTCTCGGAAAAGTTCTCGACGAGCATTTTCTCAATCGTCGTCCCGCCCGTCTTGTGCATGTGGCAAAACAGCAGCACTTTACGCGGCTCCGCGCGGATACTGTCACGGGTCGCCTTGAGGTCGATAATTTTGCCTTCTCGGTCCACGGAATGCTCTCTCTAAGGTATCAGATCTAAAGCAGGTGTATCATTGGTACATTCCTGCACGAGAGGCAAGTGGATGGGGCGGCTTCTGACCCAAAATGATGCGCTGAGCCCCCGTTCGGGGGCATTATCTGCCCGAGATGCAGACATTATGTGGGTTTCAGCCCTTGGTTGAAAGGTCTGACTGGGCGAGGTTTTGCCGATGCACCGCCCGATATTCGGGCGGTGGTGTGGGCCCGGCCCAGATGCGGATCTGCCACAGTCGCGTGGTTTCGCTGCGGTTGAGTGTCGCGCGCACGGGCAGCAAGGCCGCCTGACGCACGCGGGGGAACCGGCGCGGGGCCGGTTACTTGGGGCGGCGCGGCACCGCGTTTCCCCCTTTGGCGGCGGCGGTGCGGGCGCGGTTCTTCTTGCTGCTTGGTTTGCCCTGGGGCGGGGGCGGGCCCTTGCGCGATGCGGGCGGTTTGGACGGACCTTTGGAATGGGCCGGTTTGCCATGCGCACCCTTGTGCGGCGGCTTGCCCTTGGATGCGGGCCCGCCTTTGGTGGTGGGGCCGTCCTTGGGGCGGCGCGCGGCCGGTTTGCCGGTGCTCTCCGGGCGGTCGCCGTCACGTTTGACGCCGTCGCGTTTGGCCCAGCTGTCGGGTTTGTCAGACGGCCGGGGCGCGGGTTTGCGGCGCGCCTTGGCCGGGTGCGGATCCACCAGACGTTCGGGACGCTCGCGGCGTTCGGGCCGGTCTGGGCGGTCAGAACGCTCGGGCTTGCGCCCGAAGCCTTCGGGGCCTTTGCGGGGTTTGAACCCCCGCTTGGGTCCGGGTTTCGAGACGCGCGCCAGATCGGGGGCGCCGTCCAGCTTGACCAGATCCTTGTCGCCTTCGATCGTCATGTCCGGGCCGATCGCTTCGAGAAAGCCTGCAACGCTGCTTTCGCGGATCTCGACATAGGTGACGTCATCGGCAATGCGGATCGCGCCAATATCGGTCTTGGTGATCTGACCGGCCTTGCAGATCATCGGCAGCAGATAGCGCGGGGATGCGTGATCGTTGCGCCCTTCGGACAGCGAAAACCAGACGCTCGGCCCAAAGGGGGCCGACGGTTTGGGTGCGCTGTCGGCCACGGCGGAAATGTCTTCGGGCGCGGAATGGCGGCTTTGATACTGGCGCAGATAGGCGGCGGCCAGCTGTTCGGGCGCAAAGCGCGCCAGCAGATCGTCAACGGCTGCGCGTTCGCTGTCGGTCACTTCGGATTGCCAGTCATCGGACGCAAACATGCGCTGCAGATCCTGCGCGTTGACCTCGTCCGCCGATGGTGCTGCGCCCCAATCGGCGGTCAGCTTGGCAAATTTCAGCAGGCGCTGCGCCTTCTTGAACGCCGCAGGTGGCACGATCAGCGCGCTGACCCCTTTGCGGCCCGCCCGGCCCGTGCGCCCCGAGCGGTGCAGCAGCGTTTCATGGCTGTTGGGCAGTTCGGCATGGATCACCAGATCGAGGTTCGGCAGGTCGATCCCGCGCGCGGCCACATCGGTGGCCACACAGACCCGCGCCCGCCCGTCGCGCATCGCCTGCAGCGCGTTCGAGCGTTCGCCCTGCGTCAGCTCGCCCGAGAGGGCGACAACCGAAAAGCCCCGGTTCGACAGCCGCGCGGTCAGGCGGCTGACCATGGCGCGGGTGTTGCAGAACACGATGGCGTTGGGGGCTTCGTAATAGCGCAGCACGTTGATGATGGCGTTTTCGCCATCACGCGGCGTGACGCTGAGCGCGCGGTATTCGATGTCGGCATGCTGGGTGCGCTCGCTGACGGTGCTCACCCGCTCGGCGTCGCGCTGATATTGCTCGGCCAGGGTGGCGATGGCGCGCGGCACGGTGGCCGAAAACAGCAGCGTCTGGCGGTCGTCCGGCGTTTCATCAAGGATGAACTCCAGATCCTCGCGAAAGCCCAGATCAAGCATTTCGTCGGCTTCGTCCAGCACCACGGCCCGCACCGCGCCAAGGTCGATCGAACCGCGCATGATGTGATCGCGCAGCCGCCCCGGCGTGGCCACCACGATATGGGCCCCGCGCGCCAGCGCGCGGCGTTCGTCGCGCATGTCCATGCCGCCCACGCAGGATGTCAGGTAGGCCCCCGCATCGGCATAAAGCCAGCCCAGTTCGCGCTTGACCTGCATCGCCAGTTCGCGCGTGGGCGCGATCACCAGCGCCAGCGGCGCGTCGGCACCGTCAAAGCGGTCGCCATCGCCCAGCACGGTGGGGGCAATGGCCAGGCCAAAGCCGATGGTCTTGCCCGACCCGGTCTGCGCCGACACCAGCAGATCGCGCCCGGCCAGCTCGGGCGCAGACACGGCCTGCTGAACCGGGGTGAGGGTATCGTAACCTTTGCGCGTCAGCGCGTCCTGAAGTGTCTGTTTCATGGCTCGGCTTTCATGGGTGATGCGGGCACCCTCAGAGCGTCCAACATACGGGATCAACGTCAAGGGGCTGTCCGTATCGACAGACGCCCCGGATGTATAGGGTGGAAAATGGCGCAATGCGGTGTCCGTGCCCCGATCCGGCGGGGCGCATGGGCGCTGCGACTTTTCAAATGGATGGTCGTGGTCGGAGTGAGAGGATTCGAACCTCCGGCCCCTGCCTCCCGAAGACAGTGCTCTACCAGGCTGAGCTACACTCCGACCGTGGCGGGCGGGATAGACCTATTCGTGGGGCTTTGCAAGGGGCCTAATCGGGGTCTTTGCGAAATCTCAGCATCACGCCCACGCGCGGCAGCGTGCCGGTTTCAAACCGGGTGCGGGTGCGCAGCACCGGTTCCTGGGAACTGCCCGACCTGTTTTCGCGCAGCACGATGTAAAGCCCGCTGGCGATGATCACGGCCGCGCCGATGCCGGTGGTCAGGTCGGGATGTTCGTCAAACAGCAGCGCTCCGAACAGCACCGCCCAGAGGATCTGGGAATACTGCATCGGCGCCACGGTCACCGCCTCGCCATGGCGATAGGCCGCGATGATGCACAGCATGGCCGCAAAGGCCAGCGCCGACAGCGCGGCCAGCAGCGCGAATTCGCCAAACTCCATCGGCGTGTAGGTCCAGGGCAGGGTGGCGCCCATCAGCACGAAATTGGCCAGCATCGGATAGAGCAGCAGCACGTCGCTGCGTTCATCCTTGCCGATCTTGCGCACGATGATCGACGCAAGCGCGCTGCCAAAGGCCGCCAGCAGGGCCGCCGCGTGGCCCAGCGACAGCGGTTCGGAACCCGGCCGCAACACGATCAGCACGCCGCCCAGCCCCACCAGCACCGCGATCCAGCGGCGCAGGCGCACGGTTTCGCCCAGGATCGGCACCGACAGCATGGTGATCATCAGCGGCGCGGCAAAGAGGATCGCATAGGTCTGGGCCAGCGGCAGCGTGCTGAAGGCGTAAAAGGCGCTGACGGCCGTCAGCACCACCGCGGCGGTGCGCAGGGCCGTCCAGCCGGGGTGGCGCGGGCGCAGGGTGTGGGCCTGGGTTTCATGCAGCATCATCATGGTGACCAGCGGAAAGCTGAGCAGCACGCTGAAGAACACCATCTGCTGGGACGACATGGCGCTGCCCAGCACCTTGATGATCACATCATGGGTGGCAAAAAAGGCAAACCCCGCCAGCGCGTAAAGCGCCCCGCGCATATTCGGCGTCATGGGGTGGGGGCCTTGATGGGGGGGATGCGGCCAAAGGGCATGACGGGCTCCACGATCGGGTCTTGGCGCTTGGGGTCGCTCATGCGGGCCCCTGTTGCAGGCACGGTCCTGTGCCGCGCATTAGGTCGGATCGCGGGTGATTTGCAAGAGGGAGTGTTGGGGGGGGTGTTGGGCGAGGGCCGCGCCGGGGGGCGCGGCCCAAAAGCACCTGATCAGGTTACAGGCTTGCGTCAAGCGCGGCGACGATGGCGTCGCCCATCTGCGAGGTCGACAGCGGCGTCACACCGTCTTCGCCCAGCAGGTCGGCCGTGCGCGCGCCATTGGCCAGCACGGTTTCCACCGCCGCTTCGAGCCGGTCGGCTTCGGCGCCCTGATCAAAGGAATAGCGCAGCGCCATGGCAAAGCTGAGGATACAGGCGATCGGGTTGGCCTTGCCTTCGCCCGCGATGTCGGGGGCCGAGCCGTGCACCGGTTCATAGAGCGCCTTGGGACGGCCATTGGCCATCGGGGCGCCCAGGCTGGCCGAAGGCAGCATGCCCAGCGACCCGGTGAGCATGGCGGCGGCATCCGACAGCAGGTCTCCGAACAAGTTGTCGGTGACGATCACGTCGAACTGCTTGGGCCAGCGGCACAGCTGCATGGCGCCGGCATCGGCATACATGTGCGACAGTTCCACATCGGGATATTCGGCGGCGTGGATTTCGGTCACCACGTCGCGCCACAGGATGCCCGATTCCATCACATTGGCCTTTTCCATCGAGCAGACCTTGTTGCCGCGACGCCGTGCCAGTTCAAAGGCCGAGCGCGCAACGCGGGCGATTTCGCTTTCGGTGTAGCGTTGGGTGTTGACGCCTACGCGCTCATTGCCTTCGTTGTGGATGCCGCGCGGCTCGCCGAAATAGATGCCCGATGTCAGCTCGCGCACGATCATGATGTCGAGCCCGGCCACCACGTCCTTTTTCAGCGACGAAAAATCGGCCAGCGCGTCAAAGCACTGGGCCGGGCGCAGGTTGGAATAGAGATCCATTTCCTTGCGCAGGCGCAGCAGGCCGCGTTCGGGTTTGACGCTGAAATCCAGCGCGTCGTATTTCGGCCCGCCCACGGCGCCCAGCAGGACGGCGTCGACCTCTTGGGCTTTGGCCATGGTGTCGTCATGCAGCGGCGTGCCATGGGCGTCATAGGCGGCCCCACCGACGAGATCCTCGCTCACGTCGAAGGTCAGATCGCGCTTGGCGCCGTACCAGTCGATGATCTTGCGAACCTCGGTCATGACCTCGGGGCCGATACCGTCGCCCGGCAGGATGAGAAGCGAGGGGTTGGACATTCTGGCACTCCTATATCTGATCGCGACCGGGCCTAGCGTGCAGTGGCGGGTGGGTCAATGGCAGGCGGTGTTTTGGGGGCTATTCCCTTAGCGGGCGATGTCGACCCAGACCAGCCGGTGGCGGCTGGCGGTCCGGGCTGTATCGTGCAGCGGGCCATCCTGCGGCCAGATGATCCCGGCATCGCGCACCTGCAGATCGGCCGAGGGCAGCACATAGCTGACGCGCAGCTTGCCGGGTCCGCGTTCGGACCAGTCCACCGTGGGCGGGTGCCCGTCAAACGGGTCGTGCAGGCGGGCATCGCCCAGCAGATCGCGGATCGCCTGCTGGCGCCCTTCGCCCCGGACAGGGTCCAGATTGGCATTGCCCAGCACCACAAACGGCGTCTGCGGCACGGGGCCCATCTGCCCGTCCAGCAGCCGCAGCCACAGCCGCGTTTCATCGCCATTGCGCAGCCCGTTGCGGTCTTCGGGCCCGTCAAAGACAGGCGGCCCCGCATGCCAGGCCATCAGCGTCAGGCGGCTGTCATCGGGCAGGATCACCGGGACCACCCAATGCCCGGTGGATGACAGGCGCTGCACCGACAGGGCTTCGGGCGACGGAAAGGGGCGGCCATCGTCATGGACCGGCAGGCTGGCGCCGGGCAGGTCGCGCCAGAGCAGCGCGCTGAAATCCCGCGCCGCCTTTCGATCAAACGCAAACCGCGCCAGCAGGGCCATGCCCCCCTGACCGGTG
>JAOXSC010000201.1 GCA_025800215.1 Marinibacterium sp. | reverse complement strand
CGTGGATGTGGTCTATGACGCGGTGGGCGGTGACTATGCCGAACCGGCGATCCGGGCGCTCGCCTGGACCGGGCGCTTTCTTGTGGTGGGCTTCCCGGCCGGGATCCCGAATATTCCGCTCAACCTCACGCTGCTCAAGGGCAGTCAGATCGTCGGCGTGTTCTGGGGCGCATCGGTGTTCCGCGACCCCAAGGGGCACGCCGAAAACATGAGCGATCTGTTCGCGCTCTATGCCCAGGGCAAGGTCAAGCCGCGCATTTCGGCCCGCTTTGCACTGGCCGAGGTGCCCCACGCGCTGACCATGATGAGCGACCGTAAGGTGCAGGGCAAAGTGGTGATCGACCTGACCCAGGACGACCCGCCCGCATAGGGGCTGGCCGTCAGGCCAGGTCCCCCAGATGTGCAATGTCGTTGAACCCCACCACCCGCTGACGCGGGCCGTGGATCACCAGCCGACTGATCGACCCGTTGGCCGCCCCCATGAAGGCCATCGGGCGCGATCCCGTGGCCAGCGCCATGGCCGCCGCAATGACCCCGCCATGCACGAAGGCGGCGACGCGGTCACCGGCATGGGACGACGCGATCCGCGCAAGCCCCTGGGCGACACGGGTGCTGAAGGCTTCGGTCGTTTCGGCGCCCGGGATCTCGCCCCATTCGCCATGCTCCATCGCCCGCACAAAGGCGGGATCGCGCGCGGCGGCCTTCTGGCGGTAAAGCCCGGTGTCCCAGTCGCCCAGATGAATTTCACGCAGGTCCGCTTCGATCCTGGGATCCAGACCCAGACGTGCGGCCAGCGGGGCCGCCGTCTGATGGGTGCGCTGCAGGGTCGTCACATAGATCGCCGCAATCGGATCATCCTGCAGCCGGTCGGCCACCCGCTCGGCCTGCAAATGCCCGTCAGGGTGCAGCGCCGGATCGCCATGGCCCTCCGTGACCGGAAAGGGTTCGCCCGGCCGATACGGCATGCTTTCGCCGTGGCGGATCAGCAGCAGATCGGCCGCCCCCGACGGGGCACGATAACGCGACTGGCGAAACTCTTGCGACATTGCGGTTTTCCTTTCCTGCACGGTGCGCGGGCCGGTCGGCCCCCGCACACTTGACCCCTGAACCCCGGACCAAACAAGGACAAAACCAGATGACCCAACACAACAGCCCGCGCGACGCAGCCCTGGCACAGCTGACCCCAACCATCGGCCAGCTGACCGGTGTTTCAGCCTGGATCGAGATTGATCAGCCGCGCATTGACCGCTTTGCCGACGTGACCGAAGATCAGCAATGGATCCATGTTGATCCCGACCGCGCCGCCACAGAGAGCCCGTTCGGGGCCACAATCGCGCATGGGTTTCTCAGCCTGTCGCTTGCCAGCCGCTTTTACATGGATGTGATGCAGCCGCTGCCGGGATCCACCATGGGCATCAACTATGGGTTTGAAAAGCTCCGCTTTCTGTCGCCAGTGACCGTTGGCGCGCGCCTGCGCGGGCGCTTTACCCTGGCCGAGATCAGCGCGCGGGGCGACCGCGACCTGCTTCAGGCGCATGACCTTGTGGTCGAAATCGAAGGCTCTGACACCCCCGCATTGGTGGCGCGTTGGCTGAATATCGCGCGTTTCTGACCAAAAGGCAGGGCAAGGGGTTTTGTTCAACCTTTACGAAACTGGACAGCTTTGGCCGCGCGGGTTTATGAAGGAAACTCAACGTCAAAGAGTGCCCCTGATGCATCGCTTCCTGATTCTAAACGGTCCCAATCTGAACCTGTTAGGTACCCGCCAGCCTGAAGTTTACGGATCGGTGACGCTCGATGACATCGAAGCGCTGTGCCAGGCGCATGGCACACGGATCGGGGCGCAGGTCAGCTTTCAGCAATCCAACCATGAAGGCGTGCTGATCGACGCGATCCACGCCGCGCGCACCGATTTTGACGGTATCATCCTGAATGCGGGCGCCTATACCCATACATCCGTGGCGCTGATGGATGCGATCGCGTCGATCGACCGGCCGGTGATCGAACTGCACCTGTCCAACGTGCACGCGCGCGAGCCGTTCCGCCATGTGTCATATATCTCGAAGGTCGCCCAGGGGGTGATCTGCGGGTTCGGGGCAAAGGGCTATGTTCTGGCAATGGATGCCCTTGCGGGCATTCTGGATGGGTGAGCACCGATGAGATTGCGTGATTACCTTTTGTTGCTGTCCAATACCCGCAGCCTTGAAGAGCTTTGGGCCGCCCATACCGACCGCATGGCCGAATACGGGTTCGACCGTCTTCTTTATGGCTTTACCCGCTATCGCACCGAAACCTCGCTGGGCGATCCCGAAGACTTTACGGTTCTGACCAATCACGAACCCGCCTATGTCGAAATGTTCGTCAATCAGGGGTTGTTCTTTCAGTCACCCATGCTGCACTGGGCGCTGGAACATGAAGGGGCTGGAAGCTGGAAGCTGATCCAGCAGATGCTCGACAGCCGCACCCTGTCGGTCGAAGAAAAGCGTGTCTATGATTTCAATGCCCGGATGAACGTCACCGCGGGCTATACCATCAGCTTCAAGGCGATCTCGGCGCGGTCGAAAGGCGCGATTGCCCTCTGTGCCCGTCCCGGTCTGGATCAGGACGAGGTTGACGCGATCTGGGACGAATTCGGCACCGATATTCAGGTGGCCAACAACATTGCCCATCTCAAGATCCTGACCCTGCCCCACAGCACCCCCAACCGCGCGTTGACCAAGCGCCAGCGCGAGGCTCTGGAATGGGTGGGCGACGGCAAGACCACGCAGGATATTGCGCTGCTGATGGGGCTGACATCGGCCACGGTGGAAAAACACCTGCGCCTTGCACGCGAAGCGCTGTCGGTCGAAACCACGGCGCAGGCGGTGCTCAAGGCCGCGCTTCACAACCAGATGTTCGTGCTCGAGGCGTAGTCCGAAAAAGGTATGGAATTCCGGGCTTTACAGCCAAAATCGACAGGTTTTTCCCAAAGGGTAAGGAATTCATTACTTTCGGTAAACACGGTTTGGTTGCATTCTGACCACGTTCCGTGAGTGGTGGCTTAGCCAAGGAACATCGGGTTGGAACCCCTTGATATTACAAGGCTCTTCTGATCTGGCCGGTTTCTACCGGACCGACCCGGACGTGTATTGTTCAGCGTTTCGGGTCGGGCTTACTGGCCCGGTCCATCCCCATAGCTACGGGGCCAGCCAAGCAAGGGAGCCGCACCATCCCCGGGTGCGGCTCCTCCTGTTTTTGGGCCGGTGTCAGGCCGCGTTGATCGCCTCAAGCACCTGGTCATGCAGTGCCGCATTGGCCGAGGCGACGATGCCCCCGGCCGAGTCCAGCGTCAGCGCACCGCCCTGCCAGTCGGTGATGATGCCGCCGGCCTCGGTCACCACCGGGCAGAGCGCACAAATGTCGAACGCCTCAAGATCGAGCCCGTTCACGCAGACATCCAGAAGCCCCCGCGCCAGAGATCCATAGGCCGGCGATCCGCCATCAAAGGCCCGCAACCGCCCCTGCCCGCGCAGCGCGTCATAGACCGCGCCAGACGCGCCGGGAAAGCTGTCATGGTTGGCCAGCCCGATGCGCGCCGTGTTCAGATCCGTGCAGGGCGCTGCGCGCACCTGCCGCCCGTCAAACCACGTGCCCATCCCAAGGGCGGCCGAGAACCGCAACCCGATCATCGGCAGATCAATCACCCCGATCACCGGCTCACCGTCCCGGCACAGCGCAATCAGAGACGCAAAGTCCAGCAACCCGGTGCCGAACTGCCGTGTCCCGTCGATCGGGTCGAGCACCCATGTATAGGCGCTGTCGCCGCCCTGATCGCCATACTCCTCGCCCAGAATGGCATGGGTGGGATAGCGCGCGCTGATCCGATCGCGCCACAGCGCTTCGATATCCAGATCGGCCTGGGTCAGCGACGACCCGTCCGGTTTGTAGCGCACCGCCAGATCGCCGCGCCACGCCTCACGCGCCACCGCACCCCCGGCATCGGCCAGATCCAGCGCCGCGGTCAAAAGCTCGTCCAGTTCAGCCATCACGGCCCCCAGAGGTTAAGACACAAAAAAACCGACCATCCGAAGATGGTCGGTTTGAAAACATCCAGGCGGCGGGGCTTAGCCCTGAGCGGCCTTGGCGACTTCGGCGGCGAAGTCTTCTTCTTTCTTCTCGATGCCTTCGCCGACTTCCAGGCGCACGAACCCGGTGATGGTGGCACCGGCTTCTTTCGCCGCGGCCTCGACCGTCAGGTCGGGGTTCACGACGAATTGCTGGTTCAGCAGAGTGGCTTCGGCGACGAATTTCTTCATCCGGCCTTCGATCATCTTTTCGATGACCTGCTCGGGCTTGCCGCTTTCGCGGGCAATGTCCATCTGAACCTGCTTTTCCTTTTCGACCACATCTGCATCCAGATCGTCAGCCGACAGGGCTGCGGGGTTCACAGCAGCGATGTGCATGGCGATCTGCTTGCCGATGGTTTCGTCGCCACCGTTCATGGCCACAACCACACCGATCTTGCCCATGCCGTCAACAACAGCGTTGTGCACATAGGTCACGACGGTTTCGCCTTCGATCGACGCCATGCGACGCAGCGACATGTTTTCGCCGATGGTGGCGATCTTGTCGGTCACCACGGCTTCGACGGTCTTGCCGCCCATGTCGGCCGCTTTCAGCGCGTCAACATCTGCCACGCCCAGAGCGGCTTTGGCGATGCCCGAAACCATCTCTTGGAATTCGGCGTTCTTGGCGACAAAGTCGGTTTCCGAGTTCACCTCGACCGCGACACCTTTGTTGCCTTCGACCACAACGGCCACAAGACCTTCGGCAGCGGTACGGCCCGATTTCTTGGCCGCTTTGGCCAGGCCCTTGGTGCGCAGCCAGTCAACGGCGGCTTCCATGTCGCCATCGGTTTCGGTCAGTGCCTTCTTGGCGTCCATCATGCCTGCGCCGGTTGCTTCGCGCAGTTCCTTGACCATGGATGCGGTGATTGCCATTTTTGGCTCTCCTCAAATATCGCGCCGGTTGCGGGATCCCTGCGCCGCCCGCATGTCGGGGGCCGGGGCAACCGGGTGTGTCAGAAACATCTGTGGGACCCCTGGGGATCCGCTACGGGGCAGGTCTTAGCCTGCCCCGCGTGTCAATTCTGTGACAGGCTTACGCCTCGGCCGGGGTTTCCTCGGTCGCGGGGGCCTCTTCCACGGCAAGCTCTTCTTCCAGGGCTTCTTCCATTTCGCCCAGGTCAACGCCAGCTGCACCCAGCTGCGCGGTCATGCCGTCCAGAGCAGCACGGGCCGCCAGGTCGCAATACAGAGCAATCGCGCGTGCCGCGTCGTCGTTGCCGGGGATCACGTAATCCACGCCATCGGGCGAGCAGTTGGTGTCGACCACGGCCACAACCGGGATGCCCAGCTTGTTGGCTTCGGCGATGGCCAGCGCTTCTTTCTTGACGTCGATGACGAACAGCAGGTCGGGCGTGCCGCCCATTTCGCGGATCCCGCCCAGCGACGCGTGCAGCTTGGCCTGGTCACGCTCCATGCCCAGACGCTCTTTCTTGGTCAGGCCTTCGGCACCGGCTTCCATGGTCTCGTCGATGCTGCGCAGGCGCTGGATCGACTGGGACACGGTTTTCCAGTTGGTGAGCGTGCCGCCCAGCCAGCGGTGGTTCATGTAGTACTGTGCCGAACGCTCGGCCGCATCCGCGATGGGCTGCGCGGCCTGACGCTTGGTGCCGACGAACAGCACGCGGCCGCCTTTGGCGACGGTGTCACGGATCGCCTGCAGTGCCTGGTCCAGCATGGGAACCGTCTGCGTCAGGTCAAGAATGTGGATGCCGTTGCGCGAGCCGTAGATATAGGGCCCCATGCGCGGGTTCCAGCGTTGAGTCTGGTGACCGAAGTGAACGCCAGCTTCGAGCAGCTGACGCAGAGTGAACTCGGGAAGAGCCATTATGCGTATCCTTTTCCGGTTTCTGCCTTGGCGGGGGTGTGAGAGCGGATGCTCCAACCGGCGGACTGTCGGGGATGTCTCCCCCGAACGGCCCAAACCCCGCCTGCGGGATGAATGGCGCGCGTATAAGCGAGGCGCGCGCGCGATGCAAGTGCAGAAATCCTGTGCCGAAGGGTGTGGCACACCTGACGCTGGTCAGCGGAACCATCATATGTTTGGATGTCATGAGGGGCGGCCCCCTACCGGCCACGACCAGCCCCGTATTTGTCCGAGGATCCGATATTGAAACAATTCCTTCTTGCCGCCGTCATTGGGCTTGGCCTTGGTGCGTTTGAGGCGTCGGCCAGCTCGGCGCCGGTTGTCTATGATTGCAAGATGACCAGTTCCGAACGCTACGGCATCATTCCGCCCCGCGTGATCATTTCCTATCACCGCGCCACCAAGACCGCCCATGTCTACGGCCCCATCATCAATTCCGTCCATGGCCACCCGATCGAGGCCGAATTCCGCGATCTGGGCAAATCGCGCGTGCGCCTGAAATGGCGGGTGGCGAATGTGCCTGCGCGCGGGGCCGAAGTCCTGACCCTTACCTTTGACGGGCGGTTTGACGAATCCAGCCGCAAGCTGCGCCTGTCGGGTGAAGTCAGCGGATATGACAACCGCCCCTATGGCACCGGCACCTGCGTGCCGAGTACCACCCAGCTTGCGCCCTGAACCCGCATGCCCTGCGCATGAAAAAGGGGGCCGCGCGGCCCCCTTTTGATTGTCTTACGCAGGGTGCGCTCAGCCTTCGGGCGCGTCCATTTTCGATGCGTTGAGCTGGGCATAAGCCTGTTCGCCCAGGCGGTCGTGCAGCTCCAGCTGGGTTTCAAGAAAGTCGATGTGACCTTCTTCATCCGCCAGAAGTGTTTCGAACATCGCCATGGTGACGTAGTCGCCAGCCGCCTGACAGGCTTCGCGTGCTTCTTTGTAAAGCGCGCGGGCGTCGACCTCGGCGGCGAGATCGCATTCCAGCGTTTCCTTGGGGGTCTGGCCGATGCGCAGCGGGTCAAGCTGCTGCAGGTTGGGGTGCCCGCCCAGGAAGATGATCCGCTCGATCAGCTTGTCCGCGTGGTTCATCTCTTCGATGCTTTCTTCGCGGCTTTTGGCGGCCATATGGCCCAGGCCCCAGTCTTCCTGCAGGCGGTAATGCAGCCAGTACTGGCTGACCGCAGTTAGCTCATGACGCAGGGATTTGTTAAGATATTCAATGACCTTGGGGTCGCCCTTCATCGTGTATTCCTCGCTGACGTAGGGTTGGCGTGGAGGAAGGATAGGCTATTTTTTCCGTCAAGCAAGCGCTAACAACTCGCAACTGACGCAAATCAGCTGCACATCTTTTGACCCTCGGCACCGGACATGTGCAGCGGTGTGGCCTGACTTGATCAGCCCGCGCGCACGCGCCGCTTGCCCCGCAGATTGGCCAGTTCGGCCGGAACCGCGGCGTTGGGGTTGGCTTGAACATGGCTCAGAAACAGCGGCATGCAGCCGCCGCATTCAGGGGACTTCCCAAGCGCGCGATAGATCTTTCCGGGTGTGATCATCACATGTTCGTCCGATGCGCGCATCCAGTCGATGGCGTGGTCGATGTCTTCGTGCGAGATACGCTGGCAGTGACAGATGATCATGGTGTCAGGTCTTGCGGGCTCAGGTTGATCCTGCCCAGAAACCTGATCGAAAAAATCAGATAAAGCAACCCGAGTTTTTTACTAAGGGATCGGATCCGCTTCAATTGCCTGTGAAAGCGGCACCCGTACAGTGGTTTCCAGCTGTCGGGCCAGTGCCTTACGGTCGGCAAAATCCCGCACGCAGACCGGCGGATGGGCATGAATATCGACCGCACCGCGCCCCTTGCGGGCCAGCACCTGAAGCAGATGAGGCTCGAACCCCATATCGCCCCACCAGCCAAAGAATCGCCGGTCCTGGCCTTTGGGGGCGGTGTAGACCACCGTCAGAGGCTGGATCTCCAGATGCGCGCGCAGCCCGTCATCGAAGAAAGCGGCAAACAGCGTGGGCTTGAACCCCAGCACCCGGCGCCCGTCGCTGGATGTGCCTTCGGGAAAGAACAGCAGCCGATGCCCGGCCCCCAGCCGCGCGCGGAACAGATCGGTCTGCGCGCGCGCATCGCGGCGGTCGCGGGTGATGAACACGGTGCCGGTGGCGCGGGCCAGCCAGCCGATGCCGGGCCAGGATGCAACCTCGGCTTTGGAGACGAAATAAAGTGTCGTACAGGCATTCAGCGTGAAGATATCAAGCCACGATGCATGGTTCGCCACCAGCGCCCCTGCCCGATCCGACACCGTGCCATGCACGGTCAGCCGGATGCCCAGGATCCGCAGCGCCCCGCGACAGACACAGCGCGTGATATGCGGCGTCACGGGCCGATGCATCCCACAGAGCGGCCGTTCCACCAGCCGCACCAGCAGCAGAACCGCCAGCCCGCCAAAGACCAGCAGCGCCAGCGGCACCCCGCGCAGCACGACCCGCAGCCAGCCGCCCGGACCCAGAGCCTGCCAGTCCGGCAGGTCGTCACTGTGCCAGGTGGGGCTCATGTCAGGCCCCGGTATAGATGCGTTTCTGTCGGGCGTTCAGCCGCTCGGTATCCATGATCAGGCACACGTCGGTGGTGTTGAACGCATGATCCACAAAGGCCCCGTCCCCCACATAGCCCCCCAGCCGCAGATAGGCCTTGATCAGCTGCGGCGTGTTCACCATGGCGCGCCGGCGGTCGATCTGGTCGGGGGCCACCAGATCCATCGGCTGATAGGTGCGCGAGCGCACGCGCAGATCCTCGGGCGCCAGGTGGTTGGCATGCAGCATGGACAGCGGCTCGGCCAGGGCCTGCGTATCGGTGCCGTGAAAGCTGGCCACGCCGAACAGCACCTCGATCCCGTGGTCGCGCACATAGTCGGCCAGCCCGGCCCACAGATGATACATCGCCGTGCCGCCCCGCACATCAGGATGCAGGCACGACCGCCCAAGTTCCAGCAGCTTGCGCCCCGACCGGCGCAGCGGATCAAGGTCATATTCGTCTTCGGAATAGAACTGCCCCATGGCGCGCGCCTGATCGTCGCGCAGCAGTCGATAGACCCCGACCACCCGGTCGCTGGCCAGATCGGTCAGCAGCATGTGGTCGAAATAGGGATCGAACCGGTCCCGTTCGAGCCCGTTTTCATGATCCACCAGCGCGCCCCCGCCGCCAAGTTCGCGCACGAACACATCATAGCGCAGGCGCTGCGCGGCTTTGATCTCTTGCGCATCGCGCGCCAGCGAGACGCGGAACTGGGGGTCGGTGGTCACGGGCGGTGTCTCCTCTGATCGGGGTCGGGATACCAAGCAGCCCCGCCCCAGCACAACCGCCCGCGCATCAGGATCGGGGAAAACGCAACGGGACGGCGGATCCTTAACGGTTCCGTAACGGCTTATGGCGCATCAAAGACAGGCGTGAGAAAAACGCGCGTGCCGTCGATCACGACCTTGCCCTCTTCGGGGAAATTCACCGTGATCTTACCGGCGATGTTGGATTGCACCTGTCCGATTCCCCATTCCGGGTGATCGGGATGTTGGACACGCATTCCGGGCGACAGAATGGAACTGAAATCGGTCATGGAACCGCTCGAGCAAGGGGAAGAAGATGGGGCAAAGTAATCTCAACCTGGCCAGTTTGATCGGATCGCGGATCTGCCACGATCTGACCTCGCCCATCGGGGCGATCGCCAACGGGATCGAACTGCTGGACATGAGCCAGAGCAGCGCGGCCAGTTCGGGCGAAGAGGTCGGTTTGATCTCGGACAGCGCCGACAGCGCGGGCGCGCGGATCCGCTTTTTCCGCATGGCCTATGGGCGTGCGACGCAGGCGATCATCCCGCTGAACGACATCCAGAACCTGATCTTTGATCTTTACGACAGCAATGGCCGGTACGAGGTGGAATGGCATGTGAACGAAGACTGCACGCGCGCCGATGTGCAGATTGCGTTTCTGGGCATCCAGTGCTGCGAAACCGCCCTGCCCTTCGGCGGCAAGATCGAGGTCGACCGCGTCTATGGCGACTGGCATGTGCGCGGCACCGGCCCACGGGTGAACCCCGATCCCGAATTGTGGGAAGATCTGAACCGCGACGACCAGATCGCCAATGTCACCGCGGCGCAGGTGCAGTTTGCGCTGCTCCCCGAAGTTTGCCGCGATCTGGGCCGCGCGCTTTACGCCCGCTACGACGCCGAAGCAGTGTCGGTGCATTTCTAAGGCACGCCGCCGCTGCCGGGATCGCAGGATCCCGGCCCTTGCCCGGCCTTCGCCACCCCGCCTGCGGCGTGAATGGGCCCGCCGCACAGCCCGTGGCTCAGGCACGTACCGTGCCCTGGCCCCGCACCAGATATTTGAAGCTGGTCAGCTGTTCGGCACCCACCGGGCCACGCGCATGCATCTTGCCCGTGGCAATGCCGATCTCGGCGCCCATGCCGAATTCGCCACCATCGGCAAACTGGGTGGAGGCGTTGTGCATCAAGATTGCACTGTCGAGCCGGGCAAAGAACTGATCCACCGCTTCGCCATCTTCGGCAATGATGCAATCGGTATGCTGCGACCCGTAGCGGGTGATATGGTCGATCGCGTCTTCGACACTGTCCACGCAGCGCGCGGCGATGATCATGTCGAGATATTCGCGCCCCCAGTCGTCATCACTGGCCGGCGTGGTCCCTTCGATGCCCGACAGGGTCGCATCGGCGCGGACCTCGACCCCCGCATCGACAAGCGCGCGGATCACGCCCTGACCGATGGTGTCAGCAATATCCTTGTGCACCAGCAGACATTCTGCGGCGCCGCAGATCCCGGTGCGGCGGGTCTTGGCGTTCATCACCACCCGCAGCGCGGTTTCGGGATCGGCCGATTTATCGAGATAGATATGCACGATCCCTTCGAGATGGGCAAAGACCGGCACGCGCGCCTCGCGCTGCACCAGCCCCACCAGCCCCTTGCCGCCGCGCGGCACGATCACATCCACCGTGTCTGTCATGGTCAGCAGCTCGGACACGGCTGCGCGGTCGCGGGTGGGCACAAGCTGGATGGCGTCTTCGGGCAGGCCCGCGCTGCGCAGCCCTTCGGCCAGACAGGCATGGATGGCACCCGAGGAATGAAAGCTCTCAGATCCGCCGCGCAGGATCACTGCATTGCCCGATTTCAGGCACAGCGCGCCGGCATCCGCCGTCACGTTGGGGCGGCTTTCATAGATCACGCCGATCACCCCCAGCGGCGTGCGCACGCGCTGGAGTTCAACCCCGTGGGCCGGTCCCAGTCGGCCATCACGGCGCCCACGGGATCGGGTTGGCCCGCCACGTTGCGCAGCCCATCGGCCATGGCCGAAATGCGCGCGTCGTCCAGCATCAGCCGGTCCATCATCGCATCGCTCAGCCCCTTGTCGCGGCCATAGTCCAGATCCAGCGCGTTGGCGGCAATGATCTCGGCCCGGCGCGCCCAGACCGCATCGGCCGCCGCCATCAGCGCGGCGGTCTTGACCTCGGCCGGGGTCGACGCCAGCACGCGCGACGCGGCCTGCGCGCGCGCGCCAAGATCAGCCATCAGGGCGGGAATGGTGTCGAGGTCTTTCATGGGTCAGGTCTCCGGGGATGTCGGCCGCAGCATAGGGGCTGCGGCGTCAAAAGGCCATGTCGTCGCGATGGATCAGCGCCGCACGACCGGGATAGCCAAGGATCGCTTCGATGTCCGAGCTGCGGCGCCCGCGAATGCGCTCGGCCTCGTCGCTGGTATAGCGCGACAGGCCCTGCCCCAGCTTGGCGCCGTCCGGCCCGGCAATCGCCAGCGGCTCGCCGCGCCCAAAGCGTCCCGAAACGGCTGTCACGCCTGCGGGCAGCAGGCTTTTGCCATTGGCCAGCGCCTGCGCGGCTCCGGCGTCAACGGTCAGCGTGCCGCGCGGCTTCATCGCGGAAATCCAGCGCTTGCGCGCCGCCTGCGGGTCGATCTGCGCGGTGAACCAGGTGGCCGGAGCGCCATTGTCAAGCAATGTCAGCGGGTTGTCGGGCGATCCCAATGTGATCGCCATGGCGCATCCGGCCGATGTGGCGGTTTCGGCGGCAAGGATCTTGGTCTTCATCCCGCCCTTGGACAGGCCCGATCCGGCCTCGCCCGCCATGGCGTGGATGTCAGGCGTAATCGCGTCGATGCGGTCATAGCGCCTTGCGTCGGGATCCTGCGCGGGGTTGGCCGAATAGAACCCGTCCACATCCGACAGCAGCACCAGCCGGTCCGCGCCGGTGGTCGCGGCGACCTGCGCGGCCAGCCGGTCATTGTCGCCATAGCGGATTTCATCCGTCGCGATGGTGTCGTTTTCGTTGACGATGGGCACCACACCGTAGGACAGCAGCGTTTCCAGCGTGGCCCGCGAATTCAGGTAACGGCGCCGGTCGGTGCTGTCTTCCAGCGTCACCAGCACCTGTGCGGCGGTGATGCCATGGGGGGCCAGAGCCTCTTCATAGGCGCGGGCCAGACGGATCTGACCCACGGCGGCGGCGGCCTGCGATTGCTCGAGCGCCAGATCTCGCGGCGGCAGCCCCAGCACCCCGCGCCCAAGCGCGATCGAGCCCGAAGACACCAGCACCACATCCGTATCATGTTCGCGCAGCCGCGCCACGTCATCGGCCAGGCTGCGCAGCCAGTTCTGGCGCAGGGCACCGGTGTGCTGATCGACCAGCAGGGCCGAGCCGATCTTGACCACCACGCGCCGCGCAGCGGTCAGGGTGTCCACGGGGCGTCCTCTTGTTCCGGTTTGACGCGCAGGCGGCCTGCATCGATGCGCGCGCGCAGCGCCCGCAGCACATCCTGCGTGCCCTGATGGCTGACGCCGGACATGGGCAGCACCGGGCCGCCGCTCGCCTCTTGCAGTTCAGCGATGAGCGCGTCGCGAATTTCGTCATCCATCGCGTCGACCTTGTTGAGCACGGTCACGCGCGGCTTGTCGGCCAGCGCGCCGCCATAGGCTTCGAGCTCGCCGATGATGGTGCGGTAATCGTCGACCACATCCAGCGCCGTGCCGTCCACCAGATGCAGCAGCACCGCGCAGCGTTCCACATGGCCCAGGAACAGATCGCCCAGGCCCCGCCCTTCGGAGGCACCTTCGATCAGGCCGGGGATGTCGGCAATGACGAATTCGACATTGTCCACGCCCACAACGCCGAGATTGGGGTGCAGCGTGGTAAAGGGATAGTCGGCGATCTTGGGGCGCGCGTTGGATGTCGCGGACAGAAAGGTGGATTTGCCCGCATTGGGCAGCCCCAGCAGGCCCGCATCGGCAATCAGCTTCAGCCGCAGCCAGAGCGTGCGTTCCACGCCATCCTGACCGGGATTGGCGCGGCGCGGCGCCTGGTTGGTGGCCGATTTGAAATGCAGGTTGCCAAAGCCGCCATTGCCGCCACGCGCAAGTTCGATGCGCATGCCCGGTTCGGTCAGGTCGGCAATGACGGTTTCCTGATCTTCGTCCAGGATCTCGGTCCCGGCGGGCACGCGCAGGATGATGTCGTCCCCATCCTTGCCGGTGCGCTGCTGGCCTCGGCCGGGCTGGCCGTTCTTGGCAAAGAAATGCTGCTGATAGCGAAAGTCGATCAGCGTATTCAGCCCTTCGACCGCTTCGGCCCAGACCGACCCGCCCTTGCCGCCATCGCCGCCATCGGGACCGCCATATTCGATGTATTTTTCACGCCGGAAGCTGACGCAGCCGCCGCCGCCCGCTCCGGAGCGGATGTAAACCTTGGCGAGATCGAGAAATTTCATGTGGCACGTCCTGATGCGAGCGGTTGTTGCGCCCTATCACAGCTTACGGCTGTAGGTCCATGTGGGAACCGTTGCATTGCGCGCGACCGAAAACCCTTCGGCATCGCCCAGATAGGCAAAGCCGCAATGGGTCAGCACGCGGGCGGATGCCGGGTTGTCCTGAAACACGCTGGCAAACAGTGTCTTGCAGCCCAGCGGGTTGGCGTCGATCACCGCGCGCACGGCGGCCGATGCGATGCCGGTATTCCAGAAGACCGGCGCGATCCAATAGCCCAGTTCCGCCGCCGACCCGTCGGGCCCGTCATCCAGCGGGTTCAGCGAAATCACACCCATGACTTCGGCCTCGTCAGATTTGGCGCCGTCGATGGCCCAGATGATCGTGCCTTCGTCATCGGCGCGGGCGCGGGCGATATAGGCATCGACCGCGCCGGGGGGCAGCGGGTGCGGGATCGACGTGGTCATGCGCGCGACCCGGTCATCGCCCGCCCATTGCATGATCAGCCCCTTGTCCGACCGGCGCAGCGGGCGCAGATCGAACCGGTCGGATTCGATGCTGGGTTGCTGGGTAATGAGCGTATCTATCTTCATCTGACTGTTCCTCCTCCGAACAGCAGCGGCAATGCGCGGCCTTTATGGCAGGAATAAAAGATCGCCGGCACCGGTCCGCAAGACGCCACGCCCGCACATCCGGTCACGGGCCCGCGCTTTTTCGCACCGGGATGCGGCGCGGCGGGTCGGATCGGAAACAGGGGCATAGATGCAAGAGCCAGAGCCATGGCAGCAAAACCTGAACAAAAGACAAAGGGGGACCGGCTGGTCTGCCGATCCCCCAGATTTTTCACATCTCAGATGCGAGGTTCGGCTTACTCGGCGGCCTCCGCCACCGGGAGAACCGAAATGAATGTGCGGCCCTTGAGGCCCTTGTGGAACGTCACCGCACCTTCGACGGTTGCAAAGATCGTGTGATCCTTGCCCATGTCCACACCCTGGCCCGGCCAGAACTTGGTGCCGCGCTGACGCACGATGATGTTGCCCGGAATGGCGGCCTGGCCACCATACAGTTTCACACCCAGACGACGCCCGACGGAGTCGCGACCGTTGCGGGAGGAACCGCCAGCCTTTTTATGTGCCATCTTGTCTCTCCTTCGCTTGGATTAGCCTTGGGCTGCCAGTTCTTTGGCAGCTTCGATCCATTCGGCCTTGATCTTGGGCTTGGGGATCGCTGCAATTTGCTCTTCGGTGATCGCGGCAAGACCGGCAAAGGTGGTGATGCCGTTTTCAGCCAGGATCTTGACGATGGTCGGGCCGATGCCGTCGATTTTCGACAGATCGTCGCCTTCGGCGGGGGTGTCCGCCTTGGCCGCCTTAGGCGCTGCGGCACCCGCGACGGACCCGGCACCAATCGCCGCTTTCACACCGGTTGCATCCGCGCCCGAGGCCAAGATGTCGGTGATCTTGATCAGCGTCAGCTTCTGACGGTGACCTTTGGTGCGCTTGGAGCTGTGCTTACGGCGACGCTTGACAAAGTGGATCAGCTTTTCGCCTTTGACCTGGTCGATCACCTCGGCCTGTACGGCAGCACCTTCGACAAGCGGCGCACCGACAACCGGAGCGTCGCCGCCCAGCATCAGAATATCGTTGAACTGGATTGTTTCACCAGCATCGGCGGCCAGTTTTTCCACGCGCAGCGTATCGCCTGCCTGGACTTTGTACTGTTTGCCGCCGGTTTTCAGAACCGCGAACATCGGTCTTTCCTTTTTTCATCCGCGTCCTTCGGTTCCCTTGCGGGCATTCCGGCCATGGGCGCATTGCCCGCTGTGCCACCTCGAACGGCGCGCCCCCGTCCGGGGCGTTATGACAGAAGAACCCGGCGCGGAATTCCGGCCGGGATGCGCGCTTATCCGCTTTTCATGTCGGGCTGTCAATGGGGTTTGCGCATCCCGTGTGACGACCCTGTCACAGGTCGCGTTCGGTGGCGATGCGGGCCAGCGCAAGACCCAGATCATACGAGGTGTCGCGCCCCATCCTGTCGAACGCATCAAAGATCGCCGCATTCAGGCGCTGCCCGGGCGGGCTGGCGTAGAAGGTTGTATAGGCATCGAAATCCTCGGGCGTCAGCGGCCCATAGGCCAGCAGCATGAAGCCGTAAAGCCAGTCGCGATTGTCGGCTTCCACCTCCGCGCGCTGTGCGCGCAGCTCGGCGCCGATGTCGGTATAGGACGGATCCAGAAAGCCGCCATCGGCAAGCCCGTCATAAAAACGCGCGATCGCGGCCATGCTCGCGCTGTTGTTGCGCCCCAGCAGGTCGGTGGCGTCGGCAAAGCGGGTCACGGCCGCCAGCAATGGATCATCACGGCTGATTTCGGCATAGCGCGTGCGGGCCTTATCCTGGGTCCACAGATCGGTCATCGCCACCCGCGCGCTGGTTTCCAGCGTCACCACCCGCCGCCCCAGATCCCCCGACAGAAAGCGGATCGAGGCGTCCAGCGTTTCGGTATCAAGCGCCTGGCCCAGGACCGCGCGGACACAGGCCTGCAGGCGCGCGGTGCCATAGATCCCGCGCGCCTGCTGCATCAACCGTCGCGTCGCGGGCGGGTCGAGCGTTTCATCCCCCAGATCCTGCGCCGTCCCAAGCCCTTCGGCCCGCACCGCATCCAGCAGGTCGTCCATCTGCAAAAGATCAAGCAGCTGCCCCACGCGCGCACCCTGCCCGCCCGGCCCGTCCTGCTCGGCCTGCGCGAGCCCCAGCACCGGCCAAAGGCACAGAATCAGGACCGCAAGACCGCGCATCAGATGTCCTGACCCGGCGACAGCCCTGTCATACGCGGCGCGAGCGCTTCGAAACGGTTGGCCATGACCTCGAACTGGACGGCATTCATCAGCTCATAGACCATCTGCATGTCGGGATGCTCCAGCGCGTCGGCATAGGCGCTCAGATCGGCATCAGAGATGTCGCGATAGGTATAGGCCGCACCTGCCAGTGCCGATTGCTGCAGGCTTTCGCGCAGCTCGCCTTCCTGGCTGAGCAGCAACAGGCGCAGATCGGCCGGGTCCATCTGCAGATCGAACAGGCCCGCCGCACTGGCCGCCACCAGAAAACGATACTGGACCTCAAGCACCGCGCGCACACCATGGCCGGAACTGTCGATGGCGCGGTTCATGCGCGCCAGCGTGGCCAGCCGGGGCGATCCGGTGCGGCGCATCTCGGCCACCATCGCCTCGCTTTCGGCGTCGATCTCGGGCCTGTCGGGCTGCATATGCGCAGCGTTTTCCACCGCCACCAGCCGCTGCCCCAGATCGCTGGCATAAAACGCCGCCGCATGGGCCAGACGCGCGTCATCCAGCGTTTCGGCCAGAATGTCGCGCGCCATGCCCTGCATCAGGTCGGTGTCGAAGACCTCGTCACGGATGCGGTCCCAGCGGGGGCCATAGCTGTCGGCCTCGACCCCCAGCATTTCCGGCGCGCTGTCGGCGCTCAGGCGGATGCTTTCGATGGCAACGTCAAAGCCGGTCACATCGAGAAACGCATCCAGCCGGTCGCGGTCGGCAGCCTGCGCGGGCCATGCAAAAAGCAGGATCAGGCTCAGGGTGGCAAGGCAAAGCTGCCAGATCTGTGGTCTTGGGGTCATGCGGGCCGTTCTGATGATGGGATGTGCGGGACAATCTAGGGGATTTCCGGCGGCGCAGGAAGGAATTTCAGAGTTTTCGCCGCTGGCGTGCATTTGGGGGTTGCAGCCCCGCGCAGGGGGGATTAAACGCCTCCTCCACAGACCCCCGCGGAGAGGTGCCGGAGTGGTCGAACGGGGCGGTCTCGAAAACCGTTGTGGGTGCAAGCCCACCCAGGGTTCGAATCCCTGTCTCTCCGCCATTGTCCTTGTGATAATCGCCACAAATCATGAATTGGGACGCCTCTGGAATGGGGCAGGATCGTTACGCGCGTCGGCCTGAGATCATCTGATCTGTCGTGCCACGACAGGGCGCGCATCTGGACCGGACCGGTTGCGATCGGTGTCGAAGGCTGCCTACCCTCTTGCCCACCGCAACCGCCGGGTTGACCCTCAGGCCGCTGGCCTGAGGGGGGGTGCGCTCAGAACGGGATGTTGATGCGCAGCTGCCCGCCATAGCCCCGTTCGTTTTCGGTCAGGTGACCAAAGGCCGAGATGTCGTAGGAAATGCCCCGATCCGTCACCATCGTCAGACCGGCCGACATGTCGAACTGGGTCTTGTCGATCTCGGTCCGCCAGCTGGCCGCTCCGACCCTGTCGGGCGCTCCGACCAGGCGGGCGGTGGTGTCAAAGCTGGTGTCACCGATGAACCGGGTCACCGAGACGACCGAATTCAGCCGGATCTCGTGCCCGCCCCGTGTCAGCACAGCCCCCTTGATTTCAAGCGCGGGGCGCAGATAGGCGAAGGTCTGGCTTGGGGTGTCGATCGCCAGCGCCGTGGGTGATCCCGTTTCGGTCTGCGACGTGCTGCCGAAATGGGTCAGGCCCAGATCCAGCCGTGGCTTGAAGACCCAGCCGCCCTGGTCAAAGGCATAGGCCGCGCGCAGTTCGGTGCCGGTCATCCACTGGTCCTGGGTGCTGCGGGCGACGCTGGGGCCAAAGCTGCGGGCGTTGTCAAAGCTGCCATTGCTGGCATAAAGCGCCCCGCCGAATTCCCAGTTGTTGGCAAAGCGCTTGAGCGACAGCCCGCCCGAGATCGTGTCACCGTCGCTCGAGGCGGCGGCATCCGTCGACAGATCGGTCGAATCGTAGGCCAGCGCCCCACCAAGGGCCAGACCGTTTTCGAGCACGAGCTGACCGCCCGCCGCGATCCGCCGCCCCGTCTGGGTGTAGCCCGACGCGCCGTCCGTGGCATCACGCTCCAACCGGCTGGCGCCAAAGCTGACATAGCCACACTGACCGTCATCCGCCCAGATCTGGCCCTGGCCGGGGTTCGGGCAGCTGAAGAGCGTGTCGGCAAAGCTTAGCGTGCGGGTCAGCGCGGTGGCCCCGTTGGCCCCTGCCAGTTCCGGCCCAAGCGCGTTCATGACGCGGGCGTAGTCTTCGGCGGTGGGGATGTCGATCAGGATCCGTGCCAGATCTTCGTCCAGCTCTCCGAACCGGTAAAGGCGGTCGAAATAGGATGTCATCGCGTTCTGATTGGCGTTGAGGCTCTGGGTCAGCGCGCGATTGGCATAGTCTATATCGTAGCCCAGATGCAGTTCGGTGGCCGACACCGCCGCCAGATGGTAGCGCGCAACAACCGATGGCGTCACCTCGAGCCCGGCGGCATCCACCCCGCCTGCGGCTTCGATGATCCTGAGGCTCTGACCGCCGCTGGGGAATGTGCCGATCTGCAGCACGTTCACATCCAGATGGCCCTGCAAACTGGCCTGACCGCCCACATAAAGCATGTCGGCCTGGTTCTGCGACAGGTCCAGATCAACGCCGATCCGGCCCCCGCCCTGCTGCAGATCACCGCTCAGGCGGGTCTGACCGATGGTCCCGGAGCGGCCCACATGGATCCGCCCCTGATTGTGCAGGTGGGCCACGTCCAGAACATCGCCCGCTTCGAGCACCCCGCCGGCCCGGTTTTCAATCCGGATCGTCGTGGGCGCGGGGGACGCGACGGCGGCCTCGTCAGCGCTGCTGCCAGAGGTGCGCGCAAACACCGATCCGTAGATCTGGCCGCCATTGGCGTTGTTGATGGTCAGCGTGCCCGCCCCCATGGAGCGGATTGCGACGTTGCTGACGGCCTCAATGATGCCCGAATTGTTCAGCGTGCTGTTCTGATCGGAATGGATGTAGATCCCCGCACCATTCTGTGAATTCTCGTATTCGCGGAACCCGCCCCCGTAGATCACGGCGCCGGACCCGATGGTGATCTCGGCCAGGCCCGCAGCGGGGCCGTTGTTTTCCACATGGATGGCATGGGCGCCTGCCCCCATTGCGGTGATGCTGGCGCTGGTCGACACGTCGACCGTGGTGCCGTGCGTGTTCACACTGTCCGCGCCGCTGGCGAACTGGGCAAAGACCCCGTGCGCCCCGGCCCCCGATGTGGTGATCGCGCCGCCCAGGGTGACGCTGACGGGGCCTGCGCTGCCCTTGCCGCCAAAGCTGCCCACATAGGAACTGTCGGTCGAATTGTGGTCGATGGTGCCCTGCACACCGCCACCGCCGCCGACCGATTGGGCAAAGATCCCGACCGAGTTGTCGCCATGCGTCGTGATCGTCCCACTCTGGTTCACCTGCACCCGGCCACCATCGCCCGATGCGTTGGCCGAGGTCGACTGCACGTCAGATCCGATCCGGTTGGGATCCCCCAGGATCATCGACCCCGAATAGCCGCCGCCGCCGCCCACGGATTGCGCAAAGATCCCGATCGAGGCTGCGTTTCCGCCCCCGGGTGTGGTCGGGCCGGTCGTGATGTTGGCCGCCGAAACGACAGTGACATCACCGCCGTTGCCACTGGCATTGCCGGTGCCGCCCACGGTGGCATCAACCGTGGCACCGGCGCCGAGTGTGCCGGTCGCACCGAACAGCGTGCCACCCCCGCCGCCGACCGACTGAGCAAAGATGCCCGATGCCTGCTGCGATGCGGTGGTGATCGACCCGCTGTTATAGGTCACCGAAACCGCACCACCGTCACCGGCCACACCATTCTTGCCGCCAATGGCCAGCGTTGCGTCGGCGATGGCCGACAGGCCCGTTTTACTGCCGGTATTGCCACCGCCGCCGCCGATGGATTGGGCAAACACCGCCGTGCTGCCGTAGCCTTGGGTCGCGATCACACCGGTCGTGTTGATGCTGGCAACGCCACCATTGCCCCCTCCGGCCCCGTTGCCGCCCAGTTGCAGCGAATAGGTGTCGGTGATGCTCGCCGCTTCGCCGCCCGAGCCGCCGCCGCCGCCAATGGATTGGGCGAAGATCCCATAGGCGTTGACGCCCGATGTCATGATCCGCTGGCCGCTATTGGTGACTTCGGACGCGGCGCCATCCCCGGCGGTGCCGCCGCTGCCGCCGATCGACAGGTCGAAATTGCCAAAATCGCTCTTGAGCGTGGTCACGTTGTGAACCGACCGCAGCCGCTGCATGGCTTCGTTGGTGCTCGATCCGATCTGCCGGGTCACGAAGCTCTGGGCGTTGGTGGCGGTGCCGCCGCCGGTGCCACCGCTGCCGCCCACCGACTGGCTCATGATGCCATGGGCGATGTCGCCTGTGGTGGTGATGCTGGCCTGGTTGCTCACCGTCACCTGGCCCGCATCGGCCCCGGTATTGCCGTTGCCGCCGATCTTGAGCGTCAATGCGCTCGACACACTTTTGCTGTTCTCGTCGTCATCATCCGACGACGCCACGCTTTGCGAGAAGTTCGAGGCCAGACCGCCATCCCCGCCATTGCCGCCGACCGACTGGGCGAAGATGCCATAGGCCCCGGCCCCGCTGGTGGTGATCTGACCGCCACCTTGATTGACCACATCTACAGCACCGCCAACAGCGCCGCTGCCGCCGCTGCCGCCCAGCGTCGCGCTGAGATTGAGTTTGACGCTGGGTTTGCCCTCGGACGCGCTCTGTTCGGCAATGTCGTAGATTCCGGTGCCGCCAAAGCCACCGCTGCCGCCATTGCCGCCGATGGACTGCGCATAGATCCCGCTGGAACTGGTGCCCGTGGTGGTGATCCGGCTGCTGTTGTTGACGCTCGCCAGACCGCCGGCGCCACCTTCGTTGCCCTCGCCACCCAGGTCGAGCTCAAATCCCAAATTCGTCGAACCACCCGACGCGATATTGGTCAGGATGTTGTAGCTCAGGCCACCCGCGCCGCCCGATCCGCCGATGGACTGGGCCAGAATGGCGCTGGAATTGTCGCCCGTGGTCGCAACCGACGCCACATTGTCGACGCTGGCCTCGGCCGCAGCGGCACCCTTGCCGCCCGAGCCCCCGAACACAAGCCGCGCCGTCAGCGCATCGGATGTGGCAACATCCGCCGTGCCAGACAGCGCCATGCCTCCGGCACCGCCGCTGCCCGCGATGGATTGCGCCTGAATGCCGGGGCTGTTGAAATCGCCGGTCGAAATCGCCGCGCCGTTGAACACATCGGCCCGAGCGCTGGCGCCAGCGGTGTGGCCGTCGCCACCAAATACGAAAGATGCACTGCCGACCGGAACCTCATCAATGGCCTGGACATTGATGCCGGTCTCGACCGCCATGCCGCCCTGCCCGCCATTGCCGCCCAGGCTCAGCGCGGTGATGCCGGTGGCATTCGGACCGTTGGTCGACACCGACGACCCGATCAGCGTTGTGACCGACACCGCGCCCGCCGTGCCGCCGGTGCCGCCGCCTCCGCCCAGGCTTACATCCGCATCGCCCTGCGACACGCCGCTGCCGGTGATCGACAGGCCGCCACGCCCGCCATTGCCGCCCTGGCTGATGGCCGAGATCCCGTCCGACATGAAGCCTGTGGTCTGGATCTTGCCACTTGTCGTGACCGACACCGCGCCCGCCTGACCCCCAAGGCCGCCATTGCCGCCAACGGCCAGCCCGGTCGAGGCCAGCCCGACACCCTGCCCGGCAAATGTCGTTCCGGCATTACCGCCCGATCCCGCCAGGCTCATGGCAAATACGCCGGGCGATTGTTCATTGCCCGTGGTCAGCGTGTCGCCGGTCCAGTCGACGGACACATCCCCCGATGTGCCGCCCCCGCCGCCGACGCCGCCGATGCTGATATCGGCCGACCCGTCGCTGACGCCCTGGCCTGAGATCACGGTCGATCCCTTGCCGCCGCTGCCGCCAATGCTGGTGGCCTCGATGCCGGGCGAAATCGCACCCGCCGTTGCTATCGTATCGGTCGACACAACCGACACATCCCCCGACCCGAGCGCCGTGCCGCCGCGCCCGCCAATGCCGACATTCAGCCCCTGGCCGGTCCCCAGCGTGCCGAAGGACCCGACAATATGCGCGTCCCCGCCCGAACCGCCGATGCTGGTGGCCACCAGCGCCCCCGACGACGCGCCCGACGTGCGGATCCCGCCCGAAGACAGAACCGCAACATCGCCACCCAGCCCACCTGCACCCTTGGGGATGCTGCTGCCGGCGCCCGCCGTGTTGTTGCCGCCGATCGCGATCGAGGTGTTGCCACCGATGGTGCCCGACAGCGTCGCGCCGGACTGGCCGCCGCCACCGCCGATCGAGGCGGCAAAGAGGCCTGCGGCCCCATCGCCCGTGGTCTGGATCTCGCCCGCCGTGCCGGGTTCAGAACACAGCGCGTTCGACGCGTCCTGACCGCGACAGACATCGACGAGGCCCCCTGCGCCGCCGCCGCCGCCATCGCCCCCGACCGCGACGCTGACCGAGCCGATGCCCGTGGCCGCCGACACGGTGGTCCCGGCCGATCCGCCGGTGCCGCCAACGCTGATCGCAGAAATGCCTGTGGCGTTGCTGCCCGATGTCGACACCGCGCCAAGCGTGTTCAGGTTGACGGCCGCGCCGTCGCCTCCGGCCCCGCCCGAGCCGCCAATCGCAACCGCGATGGCCGGATCATCCGCACCGGCCGCGACCGAAATCGCGTTGCCGCCGTGGCCGCCGCCGCCGCCAACGCTCATCGCGGCCAGACCACGGGCATTGTCGCCACCGGTCGACACCTGTGATCCGCTGAGCGTCTGCAACTTGACCTCGCCGCCATCGCTGCCGGTGCCACCGGTGCCCGCAATCGACATGGAAAACCCGACGGAAGCCGAAAATGCGTTCCCGCCATGCCCGCCCGAGCCGCCGATGCTTTGCGCCAGCACGCCATCCGCGCCGCTGCCGGTGGTGGCAATCGTGCCGCCGATCTCGGCCGTGACCAGCGCGCTGTCTGCCCCCGAACCGCCATTGCCGCCGATGGCCGCAATGCCGATGCCCGACCCCGCAGCACCGCCGCCGCCGCCAATGGACTGCAACAGGATGCCGATGGCGTCGTCGCCGCCGGTGCGGATGTCGGCGCTCGAAATGGCCTGAACGCTGGCACCCGTCCCACCGGTTGACCCGGTGCCACCAATGCTGGTGATCCCGCGCGCGCTGCCCCCGTCACCACCGGTGCCGCCGATGGACTGGGCCACCACCCCGCGGCTGCGCGCGCCGGTGGTCGTGATGTCGCCGGACGCCTCGACCAGCACCGCGTTGCCATCGCCCCCCGACGATCCCGTTTCGCTGCCCGACAGCGACACAAGCCCGGTATCGGTCGACGCCTTGCCGCCGCCGCCGCCCTGGCTTTGGGCAAAGATCGCGTCGGAATCGTCGCCTGCGGTCGAAATCCCGCTGCTGGTCGTGCCATCATACTTGACGATCACGCTGCCCGCACCGCCTGCGCTTTCGCTGCTGGCGCCATAGGCCACGATCCCTGATGAGCTGCCCGCGTCGCCCGCAAACCCACCAACCGATTGGGCCAAAATCCCGTCCGACCGCGATCCGCCGGTGTCGATGCTGCCCGTATAGGTGACGTTGATGCCGCCGCCCGGCCCGGACCCTGCAGCGGCGCCGCCTTTGGCGACAAAGGCGCCCGTGCCCGGGCCGCCGGCGCCGCCCGCACCGCCATAGCTGCGTGCGACGATCCCGGCGCTGCCGTCGCCCGAGGCCGTGATCGACGCATCAGGCCCGCCTTCCACGGCGGCGACATTGACCGTGACGCTGCCTGCGGTGCCACCCTGACCGCCGTCGCCGCCTTTGCCCGGATTGCCCGAACCCCGGCCGCCCGCGCCACCATTGCCTGCGATGCTTTCGGCCAGAACACCCTGTCCCGATGACACCGCGATCTGCAGGCCGCCGGTTGTTCCGTCTTGCGCCGTGTTGGTCAGGTTGATGCCGCCGCCACCGCCGCCGCGACCGCCTTCACCGCCCTGGCCCGTCGCGGTTCCGCTGCTGTTATTGCCCCGGCCGCCGGTGCCGCCCAGGTTGCCCGTGGATTGCACCGAAATCCCGGTTGTCGCGTTGGTGACCTGCAGATCCTGAACCACCACGTGAATATTGCCGCCTGCGCCGCCGTCGCCACCGGCGCCACCCCGGCTGCCGCCGACGGCCTTGCCTTCGCCACCGGTTCCGCCCCGACCACTCCAGCTGCGCACGAACAGGCCTTGGCCCTGTTGCAGATCGCTGCCTGTCACAGTGGCCGAGATCTCGCCACCACGGCCACCGGTGCCGCCATCGCCGCCACGCCCATTGCCGGCGATGGTCGAATCGCCCCTGGCGCCATTGCCGCCACCGCCGCCAAATGTCTGGATCTCGATGTTGACGGTCTCAGCCCTGACGCTCACCCCCGAAATGTCCGAGGTGATGGAGCCGCCAGCGCCGCCATTGGTCCCGTCGTCACCGGTGCGATCCCCGCCGCCTTTGTCTTCCGAGGGTTCTGTGCCGTCGCCCCCTTGGGTCCGAACCTGGATCCCGGCAGTTCCGGCCGTGGTCAGGGCAAAGCCGTCAAGGTCGACATTCAGTTGCGCATCGCCCGATGGCTGGGTGCTGCCCGGCGCGTCTACGCCCAAGCGCCAGATCGTACGACGCGACGCGTCGGTATTGGTGATGCTCTGATTTGTGGCGTTCTTGATCGTCAGGGTGGCCGTCTGGCCCTGCCCAACCCCCGTCCCGGGAAAATCCACAGGGCCCAGATCGCCGCTGCAGGTCAATTCAAGCCCCTGTTGGGTACAGTCCGCCCGCGCCGGTCCCGCCGCGATGGCCGCGCTCAGCGCAAACAGCGACACCGTCGCCAGCCAGGGACCCGTCTTGGCAAGGCCCTGATCCAGATCCGACGGGCGAATGAAACCATGAAATGCGAACACTGCAAAACGCTCCTGTGAAGCCCACCAACCATCAGCAGACATGTAAGATGAACAGACCCTAACGGTCCGATGTCACGGACGACCATAGCCATGCCACACAAACGAGACTGCCAAGAAGTTTGCAAAGCCGCGCAGAACGCCCCCCCCACGGCTTGCCATGGCTGCAACGGGCCAGATCCTGAGCAGTGCCACGCAAACCCCACCGGGCCAAGGGCGCAAAGGGCACCAGAGACGCGCCCGCCCCTTGCAGCAAGCGCCCCCTGTCGTGCACACAGGAGATCACAAAACGGCGAGCGCCGTCTTGTTGGGCAGCGTGACTTTTGGCACCTGTCCATGATGCCCTGCGCGCCCGCGTTGCAACCACGCAGGCGCCTTCATCTGACCTGTGCCTGAGGATTCCAACGCATGACGGGACTACTGGATCACGGAAGCCTCAAATTCCTGGACCTGCTCAGCCCCGAGGTTCAGGCCGCGATCGAGGCCGCCGAGCGCCGCCACACCTATGAAGACGGTCAGATGATCCATTCCAGCGGCGATGACAGCGACCGGCTGATCATCGTGCGATCCGGTGCCGTCAGAATGGGCCGGATCAACCCCAACGGCCGCGAGGCGATGCTTGCCGTGCTGGGGCCGGGCCATTTTATCGGCATCATCGGCGTGTTGACCGGTCGCAAGCGCAACCAGAACGCGGTGGCGATGGGCGACACGACGGTTGGGTTCCTCAAGAAATCCGATTTCCTGTCATTGATGAAAAAACACCCCGAAATTGCCGGGGCCGCCCTGCCGATCACGTTAAGCCGCCTGAACGTGGCGCTGAGCATGCTGGACGACCTGCGCCTGCTGCCACTGCCCGCCTATACGGCCGTCATGCTGCTGAACATGCATCAGGGCTCGGACGTTCCCGGCGTGCTGCAATGGAACCAGTCCGAGCTCGCCGTCGCGGTTGGCGCGTCGCGGGTGTCGGTGGGCAAGGCGCTCAAGAAGCTCGAGGCCGAAGGGCTGATTGCGCTGAAATACGGCGCCATCGAAATCCCCGATGTGCAGGCGCTGTCAGACTGGGTCGATGCCGCACGGGCCGCGCATCTGTCGCACTGATCATCGAATGATGAAACTGCTACAGAGTATTGTTATAATGCGATTTTCCGTTTCCGACGCCAGCCGCGCTCGGATGCTCTTTGCCAGCGCACCGCAACCACCAAGTCCGGTCCGGAAACCCCGGACCAGGACGCCGATCCCTGGGATGTGTTGACCTGGGATCGGGCTGTCACACACCCCGAGGCGACGCGCCATAGAAGGCCAAGGACGCGTCAAAAGCGACGTATCGGCACGGCTGTGCCGGCGCGGTTCCGATGACCGCAGACCGCTTCGCCGCGCGGGATTGGTTGGACGGATGCCCGTGGCGCTGGTAGCCTCAGCCATGTGTTAGAGAGGTGCGGCACGGCTTGACCCGTGGTCAGATTGCGTCATCACACATCAGGCACATGCCGTTTTTGCACCTCAAAAGGACGAAAACGGCAGGGCGATGACGGTCTCGATCGTCGCAGGTTTACAAAGCACCTGCGGGGGTGGCCCCGCTTGGCGCCAATACACATGCGTTGATCTATGATCGGCGCACTCGGGAAACAAGACCGGATCGCGGCCAGCACCGACTGGGGGCCGTGCCCGCCACAGCGGTGGGCGCCCGGGCCATCCGGCATGGACAGACAAGGGAGCTAACCACATGTCTATTAAGAAACCGTTCACGGATCTGAGGATCCGCCGGGCGGAAGACGGGTTCTACGAAGGCCACAGCCTTGAAATCGCGGTGCTGAGCAAGGCCATCATGGTCGGGCTCGTGCTGTGGGCTCTGGTCTGGCCGGCCAATGCCAATGGCGTTCTGGGCAGCCTGAACTTCCGTCTTCTCGAGATGTTCAATTCCTTCTACATCATCATTGTCGGGCTCTTTGCCTTCTTCCTGTTCATCGTGGCGCTGATGCCGCGCACAGGCAAAAGCGTCATGGGCCCGGAAGGTGAAAAGCCGGAATTCTCGGATTTCTCGTGGTTTTCGATGATGTTCGGCGCCGGTCTGGGTGTCGGCCTGATGGTCTTTGCCACCGCCGAACCGCTGGGCCTGTGGGGATCGAACCCGGTGGTTCTGTCCGGTGAGGTTGCCGGCAACACCGAAGAGGCGCTGACCGGGGCCTACCGCTATACCTTCCTGCATTACGGCTTTCATGCCTGGGCGATCTATGTCGTGACCGGCCTGTCGCTGGCCTATTACGCCTATACCCGCGGCATGCCGCTGACCATCCGCACCGCGCTGACGCCGCTGTTCGGGCGCCTGATGAACGGGGTCCTGGGCCATGTGGTCGACGTGCTGGGCGTGGTTGCCACCATTCTGGGTGTGTCGGTCACCATCGGCTATGGTGTGTCGCAGTTCATCGACGGTCTTTATGCCATCACCGGCATGGGCTGGATCATGGACCTGACCGGTGACACCCCGGCCCCGAGCACCGTTGGCCTGCTGGCCGGTCTTCTGGTCATCATGAGCCTGTCGATCCTGTCGGCCGTGTCGGGCGTGGGACGTGGGGTGAAATACCTGTCGAACCTCAACCTGGTTCTGTCGATCATCCTGCTGCTGGTCTTTGTGGTCTTCGGCTCGTTCATGTTCGCGCTGAGCACCTATGGCTCGGCACTGGTGGACTACATCCTGCATTTCGTGTCGCTGAGCTTTGGCGCCTTCAACCCGCAGAGCGCCGCGCAATTCGCTGCCGCCCTGCCGGCCGAAGCAGCCCCCTATGCCGATGCCCTGCAGGCCGGTGCAACCAACGCCTGGGGATCCTTCGACGGGTTCAAGAGCGGCCTGGAAGGCGATGCCGCCGCCCTGCCCGACAGCGTGCTGCAAGCGGCCTATGCCGCGGGCGAGCCGGGCCGTCAGTTCGGCTGGCAGGCTGGCTGGACCACGTTCTACTGGGCCTGGTGGATCGCGTTCTCGCCCTTTGTGGGCCTGTTCCTGGCGCGCATCTCCAAAGGGCGCACGGTGCGTGAATTCATCGTCGGCTGCATCTTTGCCCCGGCTCTGGTCTGCTTTGCCTGGATGACCATCCTGGGTGGCACCGCGATTGATCTGGAACTGACCGGTGGCGCAGATGGCGTGATCGTCGGCGCATCGAACACCGCCAAGCTGTTCGTGACGCTCGAACAGATGATCTCGGGCGGGCTGCTGAGCGGCATCACCATCATGTGCGTGGTGCTGATCATGACCTTCCTTGTGACCTCGGCCGACTCGGGCATCCTGGTGATGAACACGATCATGTCGGGTGGCGACCAAGAGATCGGCAACAAGCACAAGATCATCTGGGGTCTGATCCTGACCGCCGTGATCGGCTCGCTGATCCTGGCGGCGGGGGAAAACAACCCGCTGGATGCGCTGCGCAACGCCATGATCATCGGCGCGCTGCCCTTTACCATGGTGATGGGCCTGATGTGCATTTCGCTGGCCAAGGCGCTGTTCCGTGACGGGCTGCGCGAAAAGGCCGCCGAAGGCACCCCCGCAGAGTAACCTGCCCAAAAAGCGGCAGCCGCACCAAAGTGCGGCTGCCAACCCTGTCCCGAAGTGTTCCTTGATCTCAAGTTACAACCTCAGGCAGATCCGGCGCCACTCCCCAATTCTGGGGAAGCCAGCGACGCCCTTGTCCCAAATCTGCCAGGTATTTTCGCCAACGCGACACCCGTCCGCTGCCCAAGCACCGGACATCCCCTGCAGACGAAGACCTTGCGCCGACCGGCGAAGCGGACCGAACAAGCCGACAAGAGCCATACGTGTCGAGACGTCCGCGCATCCTCAGCAGACTGTGACCGGACACCCAACACTGCTGGCGCATGGTCCTAGTGGAGCTGTGCTGCGGCTATCGCTCGTGTGAAGCAGAAGAGTTGGATCACGCGGCCATCGGGGGCTGAGTTGCGAACAAAACGGGCTTTCGCTGCGGACGCTCAATGACTTTTTCACGGATATCATCCAATCGAAACGACGGGATGGTCTTTCACAAAATAAGCACTTCTAGTAGTTTAATCTTATGGAAGTTAGCACCAACAAACTCTCGGATCGCTACCGCGCTTTTGCGCGCCATGAAGCGCATGGTGTCTCAGCGACCTACGAAAACTACGCCATGTCCACAGCCGACAATAGCGACCTGCTTAATCGACTTTTGGATTTGCCTGATGGAAAACAGCAGCCAAACTTACTATTCGCGGCTACGCGCCACGCTGTTGGCCTGCCAGTGGCAGGATTTGACTTCGCTCGGCACGTCTTGAACGCATGGGATGATGTCAGACCCATCATCCTTTCCCGTTCCACACAAACGAACGAGCCCGGTCGCTGCGCCAGTCTCATTCCAGGGCTTGCGCAGATCGAAGGGCCGCTTGCAATACTAGAAGTAGGGGCGGCGGCAGGTCTCTGTCTGCTCCCAGACCAATACGGCTACGATTATGGCCGCGCTCAGTTATGCGCAACGAACGGTAGTGCCCCAATTTTTCCTTGCAAAGCATCCAACCAAACCCCCATTCCACCTTCCCATCCTGAGATAGTCTGGCGTGCTGGCCTCGATCTCAATCCGCTAGACGTTTGCAGTGATGAGGACATGCAGTGGCTCAAGACACTGGTTTGGCCAGAACAAACAGAAAGGCTCTCCCGGCTGGAGGCAGCAATTTCTGTCGCAAGACGCAATCCACCGAAAGTCATCGCGGGTGACCTTCTTGAGGCAACCGAGGCTCTAGCGGCACAAGCTCCGAGTGATGCGCGCCTTGTCATCTTTCATACCGCCGTGTTGAACTACGTCGCTCCTGAAGTCCGCAAGCAATTTGCAACGCTCGTCAAGGAAATCGGGGCAGAGTGGCTTGCGAATGAGGGTGCACGTATCCTTCCAGAAGTTGCATCGACGCACCTGTTGGAAGATAGACCGGGGGCATTTGTCCTTTCCCACAACGGTCGTGCAATTGCAAGAACCGGTCCTCATGGTCAGTTTGTAGATTGGCTTTAGTAAGATCAGTGTGGCTTACTGAAGCTGCCGTTTGCGCATCACGCAGCATCAAGCACTTTTGGGCTCACCGGAGACCTTCGCGTCAGCCGGCGGCAGCGGCCAATCTATAGTTTTTCCTCTGACGGAAGCCCATCGGAGCAAAGATCAAGCGGACCTGTTCCCAACCTGTCCTGCCAACCCGCTTCGCCACGACGCGATGCCACCGCGTGACCCTCTTGAAACACGGGCGCGATCAAGGGCGTCCGGGACGGGATGTTGGGAAAGTCAGCACCAAGCGGGGGAATGGAATGGCGCACCTGAGAGGATTCGAACCTCTGGCCTCTGCCTTCGGAGGGCAGCGCTCTATCCAGCTGAGCTACAGGTGCGTGAGGTGCTGCGTAGCCGTCTTGGGACGGCAACGCAACATCAAAATCGGTCAGGCGAACAACTCATGTGCAAGTTCCAGCGCCTCAATCAGGGTATCGACCTCATCGGTGGTGTTATAGAGCCCAAAGGACGCGCGGCAGGTCGCCGACACGCCCAGATGGTCCATCAGCGGGCCCGCGCAGTGGTGGCCTGCGCGCACCGCCACGCCTTTCTTGTCAAGGATCGTGGAGATGTCATGGGCATGTGCCGCGCCGTCGAGCGTAAAGCTGAAAATCGCCCCCTTGTCCGCCGTCTGCCCCTGCACCTGCAGCCAGTTGAGCCCGTCAAGCCGCGCGCGGGTATAGTCGCGCAGGCTGTCTTCGTGGGCGGCAATGGCGTCCATGCCCAGCGACATCATGTAATCCAGCGCCACGCCCAGCCCGATCATCTGCACGATGCCGGGCGTGCCCGCTTCGAACTTCATCGGCGGATCATTGTAGATCACCGCGTCCTTGGAGACCTCTTTGATCATGTCGCCGCCGCCGATGAAGGGGCGCATTTCCGCCATCCGCTCCGGCGCCACCCAGATCGCCCCCGAGCCCGACGGGCCATACAGCTTGTGCCCGGTGATGGCGTAGAAATCACATCCGATCTCTTGCACGTCCACGGGCATGTGCACCGCCGCCTGGCTGCCATCGACCAGCACCGGCACCCCCTGCGCGCGGGCACCTGCACAGATCGCTTTGACATCCACCTTGGTGCCCAGGACGTTGGACATATGCGTGACCGCAATCAGCCGCGTGCGCGGGGTGATCGCATCCAGCACCGCCTGCGGATCCAGCGCGCCGGTGCTGTCGACATCGACCCATTTCAGCACCACGCCCTGACGTTCACGCAGGAAATGCCAGGGCACGATATTGGCGTGATGCTCCATCACGCTGAGGATGATTTCATCGCCCGCCTGAAGCTGCGGCATGGCCCAGCCATAGGCCACCATGTTGATGCCTTCGGTGGTGCCCGAATTCATCACGATCTCGTCTTCGTCGGCGGCGTTCAGAAAGCGCGCGATGGTGCCGCGCACGGCTTCGTATTTTTCGGTCGCAAGGTTTGACAGGTAATGCAGCCCGCGATGCACATTGGCATACTCCTGGGCATAGGCCTGGGTGATCGCGTCGATCACCACCTGCGGCTTTTGCGCCGATGCCCCATTGTCGAGGTAAACCAGCGGCCTGCCGTTTACCTCGCGCGACAGGATCGGGAAATCGGCACGGATCTTGGTGACGTCATACACCGGCAGCAGCCTCCAGCAGGGGTCCCCCGATAAGGGAGATCAGGAACATCAGGGCGAGGACCATCCCCACCAGCGACGCAATCAGCACCCCGGCCGCCTTGCCGAGAGATTGCAGGCGATGCGCTTCTTTGAGGAAATGCAACGTGATGTAAATCCCCAAGATGCCCGCGACAAAGGCCACCAGCAGCGACAGCACCGGCGCCAGCAGAACCAGCAGCAAGGTGGCCGACTGCACCAGCACGCGCAGCAGTTGCAGCCACAGCACCAGGACCATGACCTCTTCAAAGCGGCCCTGCCCGCCCATCCAGTGGCCACACAGCGTAAAGGCCCCGACCAGCAGCACCAGCGCCACGAAGATGGCGATGATCAGAAAGGTCGGCGCCTGAAACAGCAGCGGCACCATGCCTTCGGGATCCGCCACCAGCATGTTCGACAGGCTGATCAGCAGTGTGTTCAGCACCGCCGCCAGCGCCAGCCCGGTCCAGAGCACATCACGCCCCAGCCGCATGTCGATCAGCCGGCGCGCGACCTGCGCGGGATCGGTGACCGAGGTCACGATCATGGCCTGCCAGCCCGAGCCGGTCCCTGCGCCGTTCCCCGAACCGGTCATTGTGGCCCCCGATGCGCCGCGCGCAGACCCGAGATCCAGAACCAGCCGAACACCGCCAGCAGCATCAGCCCCACCAGCCGTTCCGCCGCCCCCGGCCCGATAAAGCCGGTGACCAACCCGTAAAGAAGCCACATCGGGGTCGACGCCAGCAGCGCCCAGAACAGCGACAGGCGCGATCCGTACCAGCTGCCCTTGCCGCCCAGCACGCGCGCCACCAGATGGGTCAGCCCCGCGATGAGATAGAGCGCCAGCGGCGCCAGGATCAGCCAGCCAAGCAGCGCCCCGCCCATCTTGGCATCAAGCGCCTGCCCCGTCAGATGCGCTTCACGCGCCAGACGCGGCAGCTGCGCCACAAAGATCAGCAGGCACCCGCCCATGAGAAAGGCCAGCGCGCGATCTTCGCGCTGACCCATGCCCAGAAGCCGCCCCACCACTTTGCCGGGGCCGCGATAGGTTGCGGTAATATCCGTCGTGACTGGCATTACGAATGGCGCGACAGCCAGCCTTCGAGGCGGGTAACGATGTCTTCGGCGATGGCTTCGTCTTCGATCTCTTCCACCGCTTCGGCCAGAAAGGCCAGCGTCAGCAGATCGGTGGCCTTGCGCTCCGGCACGCCGCGGGCGCGCAGGTAGAACAGCGCCTCTTCGTCGATCGCACCGCTGGTCGAGCCATGCGAACAGGCCACGTCATCGGCATAGATCTCAAGCTCGGGCTTGGCCAGGAACTGGCTGTCATCATCCAGCAGCAGCGACTGGCTGATCTGATAGCCATCGGTTTTCTGCGCGTCGGGTTTGACCAGGATCTTGCCCTGGAACACGCCCACCGCACCGTTGCGCAGCACCTTCTTGAACACCTGACGGCTTTCGCAATTCACCGCGTCATGGGTGATGAACACGGTGTCGTCATGGTGAAAATCGCCGTCGCCCAGCGACGCCCCGGCGACATGGGCCACCGCATCATCGCCGGTCAGTTCGACCACAACCTCGTTGCGGGTCAGCACGCCGTTCACCGTCACGGTAAAGGACTTCAGCACCGATTCCCGACCCAGCCGCGCAAACATATGCGTCACTGCGCGCCGTTCATGGTCGCGGCCCTGCTTGCGGATGTGATGCAGGATGCCGGTGTCGGCAATGTCGATTTCCATGGTCTTGTTGAACCGCGCCGCCGCCGGGCCGTTTTCAAGGATCGTCGCCTCGGCGCCGCTGTCCACGCGCAGCACATGGTGCAGGATCGCGTCCGACTGCGTGTCGCCATGCTGATAGATCAGGTTGATCGGCCTGGACGGTTTGCCGGTTACATGGATCAGCACCCCGTCGCTGGCAAAGGCGGTGTTCAGCGCGGCCAGCGGGCGCTCCACAGGATCCTGCCCACGTGCCTCCAGCACGCCGTAAAGATCGCGCGCCCAGTGAATGTCGGCCTCGGCCACATCGGCCAGCCGGTCGATGCTGACCCCTTCCAGCGTCAGATCATCGGATTGCGCGGGGTCGAACACCCCATCCACAAACACGATCTTGAGCCGGTCGAACCCGTCAAAGACCGGGCTTTCCTGAGGATCGAACAATGCGGCCTGTGGCACGTCGGGCTGGGTCAGCGTGTCGGGGCGGGTGAATTTCCAGTATTCATCACGCCGCTGCGGCAGGCCCATGGCACGCAGACGGGCCAGCGCGTCGGCACGCGCCGCCGCCGACCAGCCGCCCTGCGGCAGGTCGAGCCCGGCAATCCGCGCCTCGGTCGTGTCAATGACGGTTTGCGGCAGGGCCATCATGCAACCTCCGACAGGATGTCGGCATAGCCGTTCTGTTCCACCTCAAGCGCGAGCTCGGGCCCGCCGGTTTTGACGATGCGCCCATTGGCCATGATATGCACCACATCGGGTTTGATGTGATCCAGAAGGCGCTGATAATGGGTGATCACCAGAAAGCCACGCCCGGCATCGCGCAGCGCGTTGACGCCATCCGACACCAGTTTCATCGCATCCACATCCAGCCCCGAATCGGTTTCATCCAGGATGCACATCTTGGGTTCCAGCAGCGCCATCTGCAGGATTTCGTTGCGCTTTTTCTCACCGCCCGAAAAGCCCACATTGACCGGACGCTTGAGCATATCGGCGTCGATCTTGAGCGATTTGGCCTTTTCGCGCACGACCTTGAGGAAATCGGCCGCCGACATTTCGTCTTCACCACGCGCCTTGCGCTGCGCGTTCACGGCCGTCCGCAGAAAGGTCATGTTGCCCACGCCGGGGATTTCGACCGGGTACTGGAAGGCCAGGAACAGGCCCGCGGCCGCGCGCTCTTCGGGTTCCAGGTCAAGCAGGTCATCGCCATCCAGGCTGGCCGACCCGTCGGTCACTTCGTACCCGTCACGGCCCGACAGCACATAAGACAGGGTCGATTTGCCCGACCCGTTGGGGCCCATGATGGCATGGACCTTGCCGGCCTCGACACTCAGATCGACACCTTTGAGGATCTGCTTGTCCTCGTCTTCCAGTTTCACGTGCAGGTTTTTGATTTCCAGCATGGGATCCTCGTTTTTATATCGTTTGCAAGGGCTTGCGCCCCGCCATTCATGTGTCCGTTCAGGTGGTGACAACGGCCGTGCCCGAGGCACTGACCATGAGCATGCTGTCGCCCACCACTTCGTAATCCAGATCGACACCGACCACCGCATTCGCCCCGCGTTCGGCGGCGCGCTCTTCCAGCTCGCGCAGGGCCACCTCGCGCGCGTCCTGCAATTTGCTTTCATAGGCGCCCGAGCGCCCGCCGATCACATCGGTGATCGAGGCGAAGAAATCGCGCACGACATTCGCGCCCATGATCGCTTCGCCCACGACAATCCCCTTGTAGTCCGAGATCGTGCGGCCTTCGATCGAGTTGGTTGTTGTGACGATCATGATCTGCCTTCCTCGGTTCCCAACCGCTCCAAACACCGTTCAGCGAGGTCACGCCTCAACCGATAGATCTTTCTGGAATGAAGACCTTGAACCTCTTGCTCCATAATCTTCAAGACTTGCGATACCCGCGCGCCTGTTGCTTCGACATAATTCGGATCTTCGCCCAGCAAACCGTTGAAAACACGCCCGATCTTGGAGGTCTCTCGCGCGACAGCGCGCGACGACACGGCCAGGAGATTATGTAGGACGGTATTCAGTTCGTCTTCATTTGCCTCAACCGCGTTGGCATGATCCCAGAATGCCTCGACATCTGCCTGATGACGTTCACTGCGATACCTGCCGTGCTTGCTCAGGTGCAGCAGCCATCGCCCGACGCGTGTATGTTCGACGCGCCGCTGCTCGACGACAAGCGGCAAATGTGACACTGAACCCACCACCATGCCTCCGCCCGATGATCAGCCCACCGACCCCTCAAGCGAAATCGCCACAAGCTGTTGTGCTTCCATGGCAAATTCCATCGGCAGGGCCTGCAGAACCTCTTTGGCAAAGCCGTTGACGATCAGGGCCACGGCCTCTTCTTCATCCATGCCCCGCTGGCGGCAATAGAACATCTGTTCGTCATCCACCTTCGATGTCGTCGCCTCGTGTTCCACGCGGGACGAGTTGTTCTTGACCTCGATATAGGGAACCGTATGCGCCCCGCATTGGTCGCCGATCAGCAGGCTGTCACACTGGGTGTAGTTGCGGCTGTTCTTGGCCTTGGGGTGCATGGAGACCAGCCCGCGATAGGTGTTCTGCGCCCGGCCGGCGCTGATCCCTTTGGACACGATGCGCGATTTGGTGTTGCGCCCCAGATGCACCATCTTGGTGCCGGTATCCGCCTGCTGATAGTTGTTGGCGATGGCGATGGAATAGAATTCGCCCTGGCTTTCATGGCCGCGCAGGATGCAGGACGGGTATTTCCAGGTCACCGCCGATCCGGTTTCCACCTGCGTCCACATCACCTTGGCCCGGTCGCCCCGGCAATCGGCGCGCTTCGTCACAAAGTTG
>JAOXSC010000195.1 GCA_025800215.1 Marinibacterium sp. | reverse complement strand
CAGGGCAGCCTCACAGCCGCCCTAAGCGCCGATGGCAGCGTCACGCTCGACCTCTCGGCCCTGGCCGACGGGCCCATCACAACATCCGTCACCGCAACAGACACAACCGGAAACACCGCAAATGTGAACGGGCCGGGGCTGACATTGATCACCGGGGCCATCACCGATTTCGGGTTCAGCACCGAAGCGCTTGCCATTGATCTGCGTAACAACAGCTATCAGGCGGCCGCGCGGGTCGTGGTGATCGGAGATTCCCTGTCGGTCGGACTGGTGGATGTGACCGTTCCCTTTGACCCTGAGACGGCCGAAGGCTGGCGCGAGGACCTGTTCGAAAACCTGCTGAGCGAAGGCGCCTGGATCGACTATGTCGGCAATGAGGCGGACGGACCGGACCGCATGCTTGACCGGGACCATTCGGCGCAAAGCGGCGTGTCGCTTCGCAAGATCCTGGATGGGCGCAGCGTGATCGCCAACATCCCCAGCAATGTGGCCACCCATGACCCGGACATCATGCTGCTGATGGCGGGGACCAATGACTATAAGGAGATCAACTTTTTCAATCGCTTCCCCGGCATCCTTGCGCATACCACGCTGGCGATCGAAGAATTCTATTCTGCGGCCGGAACACTCGACAAACATGTGGTGATTTCGACCAATCCGCCCAAGACCAGCGATGCCCCAGCGATCTATTCGCAGTACCTGAACGAAGGGTACAGCATGGTGGACGGGCAACCGGTGGTCGGGGACGCAGGCAATGGCACCTACAAGCCGGGGCTCAAGCAGACCGTGCTGGATCTGCAGACGACCTATCCCAACCTGCACCTGTTCGAAAACCCGCTGACCGTCGATGACCTGAGCCCCGACAACGTGCATTTCACGCAAGCGGGTTATGCCAAATATGCCGACGCCCTGACCGACCTGCTGGTCAATGAGATCGGCATCACCGCGGGGACCCTTGGCGATGAGACTGGCGCGGATTTCACCCCCGGTGCGCAGATCAGGGGCAGTGGGTTTGGCGACCGGATCATCGGGGATGACGCGGCCAATGTGATCTATGGCGGTGACGGCAATGACGTGATCGAAGGCAATGCCGGCAATGACGTTCTGGCAGGCGAAGCCGGGATCGACCGTATCAATGGCGGCGCCGGGGTGGATCACCTGACCGGCGGCGCGGATGCCGATGCCTTTGTCTTTGACACCGATTTTGCCAGCGGCCATGGGGCGGGCGACGCCGACACGGTGGCGGACTTCGACGCAACCGAGGATTGGCTGATCTTTGATGGCGCCATGCGCGACCAGATCACCGTCAGCGACGAAGCGGGCGGGGCCGTGCGCCTGTCGGTTTCGGGATATGGCGACATCGTGGTGCAGGGCAGCGGTGCAGGCGCTCTCAAAGGGGCGGATCGCGGCGATGGCACGTTCGATCTGACCACCGATGAACAGCTGATCAGCTATTACGACAATCTGGGCGTCGGTCTGGTCTGACCGCGCCAGAACACCAGGCCATCACAAAGGCCGCGCGGGGGCTTCCCTGCGCGGCAATTCCACCAGAATTACCATTTTCTTAGAAAGATCCAATAAACAACACTCCGGATAAATCAGTTCAGTTTTGGTATTTACTTTCCCGTTTTCAGCCGCGCAGGACCTCATGACCGTAGATTCACCCGTATCCCAGCCCGCCGCACTTTCTCCATCGGTTCCATTTGGTGACGAAGCATCAGCAAGGCCCGCCTATGCGCGGCGCTTTTCCGGGCCGACCGGTGCGTTCTTTCTGGATGTTCAAAGCGATGCCCTGTCCGACCTTCTAGCCCCCTGGCCAGAGGCATCGGTGCTGGATGTCGGCGGCGGGCACGGGCAGGTGGCGCGGATGATGCTGAACTCCAGCCGGGATGTGACCGTCGCCAGCAGCCTTGAGCTGCAAGAGACCCAGATCGCCACCCTTCCGCACGCGCCCAACCTGACCTTTCAACGCCACGACCTGACGCGGCTGCCATACGCGGATCAGAGCTTTGACGTCGTCGTGTCGATCCGCATGCTGGCCCATGTGGCCGATATTCCGGCCTATCTGACCGAGCTGGCGCGGCTGGCGCGCCACGCCGTGATCGTCGATTTTGCCAGAACCGGGCGGCTGACCCGGCTGTCGAACCGGCTTTTTGCGTTGAAAAAAGCCATCGAAAAGGACACGCGCCCGTTTCAGACACAAACCAGCGCCGAGATTATCGACACCCTTGGCCAACACGGGTTTGGCAGCCCCGAACTGCGCCCCCAATTTGCCCTGCCCATGGCCCTGCACCGCGCGGTACGCTCTGCGCCGCTGTCCAAAGGATCCGAAGCGGCGCTGGCCGCGCTCGGGCTCAGGCGGTTCGGATCGCCCGTCTTGCTGCGGATGACCCGCAACCGCTAGGCTGGGCCATGCCCAACACGCTGGCACATATGGGGGTTCAGGCCCTTGTGACCCGTGGCCTGATCCGCAACGCGGATCTGGGCTGGGTCTGGGCCGGGGTGCTGGTCCCGGACCTGCCCTGGATCGCGCAGCGCGCTGTGCGGGCGATGCCGCTGAGCGTCGACGCGATTGATCTACGGCTTTACGTGGCGATCCAGAGCAGCCTTTTGTTCTGCCTGATCGCGGCGGCTTGTCTGGCCAGCCTGACCCGTCAGCCCGCGCGTGTCTTTGCCATTGTGGCGCTTGGGGCGGTGCTGCATCTGCTGCTGGATGCGACGCAGACCAAATGGGGCAACGGCGTGTTGCTGCTGGCCCCGCTGAGCTGGGACTATGTTCACCTTGATCTCTACTGGCCTGAAGGCTGGCCCAGCCATATGCTGACCGGGCTTGGCGCGGCCTATGTCATCTGGGCCTGCATCAGGATCGGACCCGGTCCGATCCACCTGCCTGTACTCCCAGTTTGGCGACGGGTGATTTCGGTGCTGCTGCTTGCCGCCTATCTGCTGGCCCCGCTGCCGCTTATGGCCCCGGCCGAGGCCGAAGACCTGCATTTCAGCCAGACCTATCGCGACATGGCCGCCCGCCCCGGCAAACCCATCGCCATTGACCGCGCCACCCTTGGCCCCGACGACAGGCGCCTGCATGTCTGGACCGGTGACAGGCTTGATCTTCGGGGGCTTGCGATCCCGCCTGATCTGACAAAGATCTCGGTCAAAGGGTATTTCACTGCGCCCGGCCAGATCCATGTGACCGCAGTGCATCCGCATCACCCGGCCCGGCGCGACGTCTTTACCATGGTCGGTCTGGCGATGATCGCTCTTTGGTGGGGATGGTCCCTGACCGTCCGCAGGAAAAAGACGCGATCTGTCAGCCAATAGGCACGATCATAATTCACAATACGGCTTTTCTGTTTTAAGCTGAAGGAGGCCCTGTTTCATCCACGGCCGCTCCCCCCAGTGTTTCGGTGGGACGCAGTGTAGTTTTTATCGAGTGGGAGTGTTCATGCGTCCCGGCATTATTGGCATCGGCGCCCAAAAATGCGCCTCGTCCTGGCTTCATGCGATTGCCGGGTCACACCCGGAAATCGGCATTTCCGATCCCAAAGAGGTCGATTTCTTTTCCTACTACTTCGATCGGGGCTATCGCTGGTATGAAAGCCATTTCGCGCCTGATCCGCGCGCAAAGGTTCATTTCGAAAGCTCTCCGTCCTATTTCTACGACCCACGCAGCCCCGCCCGCGCCCATGCCTATGACCGTGATCTGCGGATCCTGGCGCTGCTGCGCGACCCGGTGAAACGCGCCTTTTCCAACCATATGCACGAGATCATTCAGGGGCATATCCCGCCCTGCCCCTTCGAAGACGCGCTGGACAACAACCCTACCTATATTGATCAGGGCCGCTATGGCACGCATCTGCAGCGCTGGTTCGATGCCTTTCCGCGCACACAGATCCTGATCCTGTCCGCCGAAGAGGTCGCCGCAGATGCGGGTCTGGCCGCGCGGCAGGTCTTTGCCTTTTGCGGTGTCGATCCCGATTTCGACAGCCCCATCCTGCATGAGCGGCGCAACGAAAGCGACCGGGCGCGGCTGCCCATGCTGCGCTCGACCCTGCGGGCGGGGGGCGACTGGATGCGCCGTCAGGGGCTTGAACCGGTGCTGGCCCGGATCAAACAAAGCGGGCCCGTCGCCGGTGTGCTCAGCGCGAACCGGGTCCAGATCCGCGATGAGATCCCCCCGATGCGCCCCGAAACCAAGGCCCATCTGCGCGCGGTGTTCGAACCGGAAATGGAGCATCTGCGCGATCTTCTGGGCCGCGACCACCTGCCCTGGGACGCGCCCGGACTGGTGGCGGCGCAATGACGCTGAGCTTGCGTGACGCCATCCCCAACACCGACGACGCGCCTCTTCGGCTGCTGGTGTTTGGCGCCGACGCGGCCGAGGCCGCTCAGATCCGCCGCATGCGCAGCTATCTCGATTGCGGCTTCGATGTGACCGGCTTCATGATGCGCCGGGCCAACATGAACCGCGACTTTGTGCCCTTCTGGGACAATGTGCACCTGTTCGAAACCGCCAATGAAAGCCCCCTGCGCCGGATCGCAGCGGTGGGCCGGTCCATCCGCAAACTGGGCCGCTATCGCGACAGGATGCAGGGGGCGGATGTGATCGTGGCGCGCAATCTGGACATGCTGGCCATCGCGGCATCGGCCCGCGCGCGGCTGCGCCCGCGCCCCGCGCTGATCTATGAATGCCTTGATATTCACGGGCTGATGACCGATCCCGGCCCCAAAGGGCAGCTGATGCGCGCAGCCGAACGGCGGCTTTTGGCACAATGCAGCGGGCTGATCCTGTCGTCTCCGGGATTTCTGCGCGAATATTTCGAACCCGTGCAGGGCTGGACCGGGCCCACGGCGCTGGTGGAAAACAAGATCTGGATTGGCCCCGACGGCCCGGCCCGGCCGCGGCCGGGCACGCGCCCCAGACCTCCGACATACTGGACACCGGACCGACCGCTGGTTCTGGGCTGGGTCGGCACGTTGCGCTGCGCGCGCAGCCTGTCGCTGCTGGCCGCCGTCGCCAATCATTTCGGACCCCGGCTGCAGCTGCAGTTCCACGGGGCGGTGCATCATCATGCGGTGCCCGATTTCGAGGTCACGCTCGCCCGGCACCCGAACATGACCTGGTCGGGCCCCTATGACTATCCCGACGGGCTGGACCGGATCTATGGGGCATGCGATCTCGTCTGGTCGCAGGATCTGTGGCAATGGGGCACGAACTCCACCTGGCTTCTGCCCAACCGCATCTACGAGGCAAGTTATTTTGGCTGCCCGTCGCTCGCGGTTGATGGCACGGAAACCGGGCGCCGCGTGGCCGACGGGCTGGGCTGGACCATCCCGCGCCCCGACCCCGACGCGCTGATTGCCCGTCTTGAAACCCTGTCCCCGACGCAGATTGCGGATCAGCGTGACGCGCTGCTGCGCCGCCCGGATACCGATTTCCGCCAGAGCAGCGACGACATCGCCGCCGCCATCCGCATGCCCTTTACGGCGCGGCCGTGACCGGCCGGCCGATCCGGCCAAGAAACCCAAGGCCCCAGGCCAGGTGCATGATCGCAAGCGCAGGTGCACCCAGCAGACCGCAGGGCGACCGATGACGCACGGCCTGACCCGCCCCCGCGCTCAGGATCACCAGCAGATAGAGCAGCGGCCAGAGCAGAAACACCCCTGTCCACGGCAGCGCCAACAGCGCCAGAGCCAGCAACAGCACATGCACAACCGGGATCATCTGGCGCAACGCGGGCCGGATCCGGTGCTTGCGGCAGGTCATCGCCCGACCGGCCCCATAGCGGACATATTGTTTCCAAAGGCCCCCGGCCGTGCTGCGCGGAAAATACCCGATACGGATATCGGCATCGAGCCAGATCCGATGCCCCGCCGCGATCACGCGCGCGTCATATTCGGCATCCTCATTGGCCACAAAGCGGGCATCATAGCCCCCAAGGGCGCGGAACACATCCATCCGAAACGCCGCGTGATGGCCGTGATCAACAAAGCCGGACTGCCGCCCGCCGCGATGCGGAGACCCGCCCGCACCCAGTTTGCTGTCGGCAATCCAGGTCAGACCTTTCTGAAAACAGCCCTCGCCGTTCATCGCATCCATGGGCACAACCACCGACGCCGCACCCTGTGCCCGCAGGCTGGTGACAAGGGCGCTGACATAGCCGGGCGGATAGCTGGCATGGGCGTCACAGCGGATCAGAATGTCGATGTCGTCATAGTCCGGGGCCAGAAACAGGTTCATCGCCGCAGCCTGTAGCCTGCCCGGATTGTCCACCAGCCGCAGGTTGGGAAACGTTCCCTGCAACCCGCGGACAATATCCTGCGTCCCATCATCGCTGCCGCCATCGGCCACAACCACATCGCTGCGCGCGCACAGCGCGTCGCCCCCGATCAGTGCGCGCAGCACATCGGCAATATGGTCGGCTTCGTTCAGCGTCGGGATCACCACAAGCACCTTGGAATCTGCGGGCAGCGCGTCGGGCATGGTCACCATTGATAGGCCTCCTGAGGCAGGGTGCGGTTTTCGGTCAGACCCGGACCGGCGGCGGCGTCGGGCCGCCCCGATCCATGCAGAGCGAACCGTGCCACGCGAAGGGCTTCGCCAAGGTCTCGGCGCTGAAGGGCGGCGCGCAGCCGCCATTTCGCGCCCCGCGCCAGACCCCGCGCGATCTGGCGCCCATAGGGGCCAGTCCGTGCCAGATCCGTCAGGATCTGACGGCGGACCGGGCCACGAAACGCATCCGCAGCACCGTGTTTGCCGGACATGGCCCGCCTGAGGATACCCAGTTCGACCGGATCGAGCGGCCCTGCCTCGATATGGGCGGCAGCGGCAAGATCGGCAATCGCGGCATCCCAATCACAGCGACGCGCATAGACGCAGGCCCGCTGCAGCAGCGCCGCGCGGTGGCGCAGCGCCTCGGAGCCGCCGGAAAAGAACGCGCCATACAGCGTCAGCGGCAACATGTTGCGAAACCCCGCAAAAATGGCACGGTCATTTTCCAGCCAGACCTGTTCAGACTGCGCCACCCCGTGCTGCGCACCCGCCGGACCGCGCGCGCCATCATGTTTGCGCTGATGAAACAGAACATCGTCCAACATGGCCACCGGCGCCCGCGCCGCCAACCGCACCAGCATTTCATAGTCGATCGACCGTTTGAGATCTTCGCGGAACGGCCCCACCTGATCATAAAGCCCGCGCCGCACCAGCGTTGCGTTCTGGAAAAAGAAAATGTCTTCAAGCAGATGGCGCAGTACGCTGCCACGGCTCAGATCCGGCCAATAGCCGGTGTCCCCCAGCACCCGCGCCCCCGACGCCGGATCATCGCTGAACCGCAGATGCCGACCCGCCGCCATCCCGGCCCCGGTGCGGTCAAGCGCATCCGCCATCAGGCGCGCCGCTCCGGGCAGCGACACGTCATCGTCATCGCAAATCCAGATATAGTCGCCGGTGGCAAGCTCCAGCGACCGGTTCAGCGCCCGCGACTTTCCGCCATTTTCGGCCCGCTGATACAGGATGGGAACATCGCTTTCGGCCGCATGGCGACACGCCACCGTGCCCGTGTCATCCACCGACCCGTCATCCCACACGATGATCTGCGACAGCGGCCGATCCTGGCGGCGCAATGCTGTCAGAGCCTCATCAAGAAACGCGCTTCTGTTAAACGTCGGCACAATGGCCGTGACTTGATTGGGCACAATTTAATCCACTCAAACAATCAACAGTGCAACAATATCTGGATTACCATAGACCGAAATGATTTTATGATACCAGCGCAGATGCTCAATACCAGTACGCACGCGCCCGGAATGAAGTTGGAGTTTGCATTGCTTTTTCCCCGTATTATGTTTTCCCCCGCCCGTCCGATACGCATGGCCCGGCAGTTTTGTCATGCTCTTGCCCTGCTCTTGCTGGTTTCACCGACCTTTGCGCAGCCGCTTGACCCCTATCGGTTTGGTCTTGATGAGCGTCTGGCCCTCAAGGTCCTGACCTGGAGCGAAGACGGGCGCCGCTATGAAATCTGGCCTGCGGTCAGCGGCGAATACCGGGTCCAGTCCGATGGCACGATCCTGGTGCCGCTGGCCGGTACGATCAAGGCCGCGGGCCTGACCGCGCCCGAACTGTCCGACCGCGTCGCCGCCGCCCTGCAAACCACGCTGGGCGCGCTTGAGCCACCCGCCGCCACGGTCGAGGTGGTGGAATATCGTCCGTTCTACATCGTGGGGGACGTTGGGCGTCCCGGCGCCTACCCGGCCAATCCCGGCCTGACCGTCGCGCAGGCGGTGGCCATCTCGGGCGGGGCGGATCTGCTGGCAAGCGACACGGTCGGCGCGCGCACGGTGCTGAACGACACCGAAACCCTGCGCAGCCTGATGATCGACCTGCTGCGCGCCAGGATGCGCAAGGCGCGTCTTCAGGCCGAGCTGGACGGGCTCGACGATCGTTCAGACATCGCCTTTCCCGACAGTCTGACCCATCCCGAAGGCCACCCCGCGCTGCAGGCGCTGATCGCCGAAGAGCTGGCCATTTTCGATTCACGCCTGGCCGCCTATCAGCTCAAGGCCGAAACGCTGAGCGATCTGCAGACCCTGCTGCGCAGCGAAATCGAAAACCTTCAGGCGCGCATGCGCGGACAGTCCGAACAAACACGCCTGGCGCGCGAAACCCTTGAAAACATATCGAGCCTTGCCGAACGTGGCCTGACCCGGAACACCAATCTGGTCGAAGCACAGCGCCGCCTGATCGAACTTGAGGGGCGCGAACTGAACCTGCAGAACGATCTCTATCAGGCGCAGCAAAAGGCCACCGAGGCCGAGCGTGACATGGTCGAGCTCGAAACGCAGCGACGCACTCAGGCAGCCACGGAAATGCAGCAGACCAACGCCAATCTTGAGCGGATTTCAAGCCGTCAGGCCCTGTTCCAACAGCTTCTGAGCGATGCCAACGCCGAAATTGACAGTACGCTGATCCCGCAGGTCACCACGCGCTACACCATCCTTGCCGAAGGCACGACCGAAGCGGTTGACGCCGATGCCGCCACCCGGCTGAGCCCCGGAGACATTCTGACGGTCACCCGCCAGCTGGGGCCCTGATCGGCCCGCGCGCGTGACGGCTATTTTGCCCAGTCCATCGGGCAGATCGGCGCCGGGGCGGATCGCGGGATGTATTCGGTGCCAAAGCGCTCGGGATGCTGGATGGCCAACGAGACCTCGGTGATGTGCAGAGAAAACGCGCCGCACAGGCGCGGTTTCTGGCCTGCGCGGATCGCATCGGCCATTTCGGCCACGCCAAGCGCGAAATCCATCGGATAGCCGCGCCGCGCGCTCACCAGCTTGCGCCGGCGCAACGGTTTCAGCCGCTTGCCCAGATCAATCCCAAAGAGCTTGTGCAATTGCCGTTTGAGCCGTGTGTCGGCCACCGGGATTGCGCGCACGGGCGACGAAAAATCCCAGGTTTCTTCCACCGAATAGGTGCCATTTTCGCAAAACACCCGGAAATGGTGATCATGCGGGGCGATGATGCTGTTGGTCAGCCGCGCCGTCACCCCGTTGTCAAAATCCAGGCAGGCGCAGGTGTAGTCCGGCGTCTGGTAGTTCATCGGGGTCTGCGGGCCCTTGTCCTCGATCAGACAATGGGCCACCGTGACAACCCGGCGGACCGGACCGAACAGTGCGACCAGCCAGGTCAGCGCATAGCCCGCATGTTCCAGCGTGCAGCCTGTGCGAAACTCATCCTCGGCCGGCCAGCGCGCGCCCGACGCCGTTTTCCAGTTCTGATAGCCGATGCGATGCACCAGCCCGTCATCCATTTCGGCATAGACCAGACGCGGCGCGCCCAGCGACCCCTTGCGCAGCGCATTCCACAGCGTCTGCGCCGCCTCGCCAAGAACGCTGGAGGGGGCCGACACGATATGCAGCCCGCGTTCACAGGCCATCTGCACCAGCTCTTCGGCCTGGTCCAGTTCGAGCGCTAGCGGCTTTTCGCTATAGACATGTTTGCCCGCCTCAAGACAGCGGCGCGACACCTCGTAGTGCTGGTCGGGATTGGTCAGGTTCACCACGATCTCGACATCCGGATCATTGATCAGCGCCTCGGGCGTGTCATAGCGCGTCACCCCGTAATGTTCCGCAAACGTGGCGAGCCGGTCTGCGTCGCGGTCATAGACGCCGCGCAGATCCAGGCTGTCATCCCAATTGCGAAAGGTCGCCTGATAAAGATCGGCCACATAGCCCGTGCCGATCAGGGCAATCCCGACCCGCCCGGTTCGCTGCGGCTGCACCCTGTCCGACCGCGCGCCCTGCCCCCAGAGCGGGGTTGGGACAAGGCCGGGGGCGTCATCCGCATGGCCGTCGCGGGCAAGAAGGGGATTGGCGGTACGATGTGTCATCAGTCTCTCGTGGTTCAACCCAGATCCGGCACGCTTGGGCGCCAGTAACGGGAATTCAGGCCGCGCGGCCAACAGGGGTGGCAGCGGGCAGATCCCCGCTCTGGCGATAGTCGGCAATGATGTCGCGCACCTCGTCCGCAAAATCGGCCTTGGGTTCAAAGCCCAGCACATCGCGCGCCTTTGAAATGTCATAGGCCCGGTGCTTGAGGAAGAACGCCACCCGTCGTGGGAACAACGGCGGTTCGACCCCCAGCGGTTTGCAGATCGCCTGCGTCACATGCGCCAGCGCCATAACCGGCGCAACCGGCAGGTGCAGACCCGGTTCGGCCACGTCGAGCTGCGAAGCGATCTCGCGCACGCTGTCGCGCAGCGTGTTGTAGTGGCGCCCACCGATCAAAAACGCCTCGGCCGTCACATCCTCGGCCTGCATCGCCAGATGAAAGGCGCGCGCCAGATCACGCACATCGAGCCAGTGGGTATAGGCCGTGCCAGGCCCAACATAAAAGAACTTGCCCGTCGCAATCATGCGAAACAGCTTGAGCATGCGCTGATCGCCCGGCCCGTAGATCATCGCGGGCCGCAGCGCGACCCCGCGCATGCGCCCGTCCAGGAAATAGGCCATCGCGATCTGCTCGCCCGCCAGCTTGCTTTCCTGATAGACATCGCCGGGCTTGAAGGGCGCGGTTTCGTTGGCGGGGGGATTGTCGATGTCGCTGTGCACCCCGTTGGTGGAACAATGCACAAAGCGCGGCACCCCGGCCGCGATCGACGCATCGAGCATGCGCCGGACCCCTTCGGCATTGATGTCATGAAAGGCGCTGTCAGGCAGACCTTCCTGCCGGAACACGGCGCCGATGTGATAGACGCCTGCCACACCTTCCACAGCCGGGCCAAGGCTGCCCGCGTCCTGAAGATCGGCGATCACGACCTCATCCGCCCAGGGTTTGACCTGCGCCGCCTGCGCGGGTTTGCGCACCATGGCGCGAACCCGGATACCCTGGCCATGCAAATATTGCAGCATATGCTGACCCACGAAGCCAGCCGCACCTGTGACCAGATAAATTGGTTCTGATGTCAAACTCGGCACTCCTCAGACAACAAACAAACTTGGTTTCAAATCGCATTCAGGGGCGAAAATGCCCTGTCTTCTTTCGGGCGCTGCGCCCTTACCCATCCCCTCCACTGCCGCTTCGGTGACCGATGACCCGTGCGGGGCAGCCGCCGACAATGGCATTTTCCGGCACGTCCTTGGTGACCACAGACCCCGCGCCCACGATCGCGCCATCGCCGATGCGCACACCGTCGATCACCCGCGCACCCGCGCCGATCCAGACGTCGTTGCCAATGATGACCGGGCCCTTGGTCTGCAGCCCCTGTTCCACCATGGGCCCCGCGCCCAGTTCCGTCCGATAGCGCGCGCCGCCAAAATAGCATTGCCCGGCGATGATCGCGTGATCCCCGATCTCTAACCCCGAGACCGCCGACAGCGTCGTCTGACTGCCGATCGAACAGGACCTGCCGATCTTCAGATACCCCTGTTTGACCACCAGAATGCAGTCGCGCGCGATCAGGCTGTCGCTGCCGATCGAAAACGGCCCTGTGCCCTGCGTACCGCGAGCGTCCAGCGCGCAATTGTCGTCAATCGCCACGCGATCCCCGATGTCGATGAAATTCGCGCAGCGCAGCGACAGGTTCCGGCCGAAATTCACGCCGCTGCCAACACGCGCAAAAAGCCCGGGAAACATCATCTTGCGCAGCGCATATCCAACTGCTCCCCGCAGTCCGGCCGCCAACAGCATCGCGCATTCATATCGCAGCAGCGGCAGAAGACCCGGCGCACCGACAAAGAAGGTCTGGTATTTCTTCAGCGCAGACCCCTGAGAGCTGAGCGCCGCAATCACACGGTCCTTTGGCGGATCGCCCGTGTCGCCCTGATGCTTGTGATGGGAGGCGTCGCCAAAATCCAACTGCTGGTCCGTCATGCGCCTACGCCCTCCGGACCTGTGAACGCCATGGACCCAAACTGTCTCAGGCACAGATTAAAGATAGGTATACTCAATACTCAAACCCCGAAAAACAGGAGACACGACAACACACACGCCGATTTTGTCAGCTGAAGCATGCACTGGCGCAACCCAAAACACAAGAAAATGCACCAGCTATTTTTTATGTTTCCACAAAAAAGCCCGAAATACATCAAGGAAACAAAATTGCGATCAGATCTACATCAAAATCAATAATATATTGAAACAGAACAAAAAAGAAAGGTGGCGCCGGTCTTTCGGCGCCACCTTATACTGTCTATCTGTTCATTCGGACGCGCGTCAGAGGAACAAAAGGCCTTCTTCGGCCACGAAGAAGCCGATGCTTTCTTGTTCATGTCGGACTTCGAGATCTGCCGACTGCTCTTCCTGAACCTCCAGCGTCACACCGTTTTCATTAAGGTTCTTATAGCGCAGATCCGCCGTGTTCCGGCTGTTCACGGTCTGCATGTCGGCCAGCAGAACAAGGTCGTCTTCGGCATCAAAGTCGTGATCGAAGAAGGTCCGCGACCGGTCGCTCGATGCGGTGGTTTCACCCGCAAGCAGCCGATCGGTGGCCCCCTGCGACACCGCGACCCAGTCGAAATCCTCGGCGCCCCTGTTCAGGCGGCGGTTGCCGGCCTCTTCATCCTGGAAGCTGAACTGGAATTCGTCTTCGTCGACATTGTAGATCCGCGAGGTCAGCGCCTTTTCGTTGCGTGCCCCGGTGATCTGCCCAAAGACAACAGGCGTGTCGTCGAACCCGTCAAGCTCGACGGTCTTGCGGCCATAGTTCCCCTTGGTCGAACCCGCCGAGATCACCGTACCATCCGACAGGGTGTGCGTCCCTTCCGACACCGCCATCCAGCCGATGGTTTCCGTGACATGGCCGCCATCCAGATAGTCCCATTCGTCGATCTGGAATTCGAACCCGGTATCGGTCACGTTGCGCACCCGTGTCACAGCCGCGTGACCACCTACCAGGCTGATCGGGCCCATCACGACAATTGCATTGTCGATCTCTTCGCTAAAGGACACGCTGATCCAGTCGCTCGACGATGTCTGGTTCGTCGACACGCTGCCGATTTCGCCCACGGCATTGCCGCCCGAGCTGGGCGGGTCGACGGGATCCACGGTGCCGCTCTGCCCGCCGTCACTGCCGTCACCGTCAGACGATCCGCCGTCACCGCCACCGGTCGTGCCGCTGTCGCCATCGTTGTTGCCGCCCGAAGATCCGCTGTCGCCGTCTCCGTCGCCATCGCCGGACCCGTCCTGGCCGCCTGAGCTGCCCGAGCCCTGACCGCCATCAGAACCAGTATGACCGCCATCACCGCCGGTGTGGCCGCCCGAGCCGCCATGGCCATCCGACCCATGGCCGCCATCAGACCCAGTGTGGCCACCGTGACCACCATCATGGCCGCCGTCCGAACCGCCATGGCCACCCGACCCATGGCCGGTATCGCCTGTATCGCCGGTATCAGGGCGCTCCATCTGGTTGCCAGATGCATCCAGAATACGGGTGTCGACAACCTTGAATTCGCCAGCACCGTTCGCGCCGAACTCTTCGGGCAGCTCGCCGAGGTTCCGCGCCCCGTCCAGCCTGCCTCTGTCCGATTGGGCAAAGGCAAGCTCGATCGCAACGGGCAGCACCCCGACCGACCCCACGGCCCGATCGCCCACCACGACGTCGACAACCATGTAGTACTTGCCATCATCGGTGTAGTAACCGTCGCGTGCGATCACATCCTGCCAGCGGTTCTGAGAGATCCGGAAATCGACGCTGCGGGTGCCAATGGAATCTTCCTTGACCACGGTGATCAGCGGGCGATCCCAGGCCTGTTCCATCTTGATGTCCGATCGCGCCAGATCCAGACGCGCGTTCAACGTGCCCGCGTCCAGCCGATCCTGCCAGTTCTGCGAATTGTCGTTCACGATATACCGCATGGCGCCATCAACGCCGAGCGTGACATCCTTGCCGACATCCACAAAGTCATTGCCCAGAATGATGTAGACGCCTTCAAGCTGGAACTCGTGGCTCTTTTCCCAGATGCCAAGGTCGAAGCCTTCGAAGTGGTTGTTCACCACCGCCAGCTCGTTGAATTCGCGTGCCATGATGCCGATGGTGTTGGCACCGGCGGGCGATTTCTTCAGGTAGCGGTTATAGTCGCCCTGAATCCCGATCAGCGTACTGTCCTTGAGGATATAGTTCGACTGATAGAAACCACCAAAGCCCTGGGTCACCTCCCAGGCGGTAAAATCCTCGATCACGGTCATGACATCGGTTTCGGTGTGACGCTTGTCGGCGCTGGTGTTGAACCCGACATGGCCACCAATGGCCACATTGCCCGAAAACTCACGGTTCGGCGGCTTGCTGATGCCGGTGGTTTCGCTGCCAAAGAACGGATCATACCCGTTCAGAGCTTCGAAATCCGACGTTTCAGGGTCGATATGTGACGGCGACCCGCCTTTCTTGCCCATGGGCCAGAACGAATAGCCCGCGCCGTTCGAGCTGACCGCGATGTTGTCATGCGATTCAACCAGGCGCGATTTGAACCCGTAACCGATCCCCTGATGAAAGGAATCATCCAGGAAATCCTGACGCCAGGACGGGTGGTTCTGGTTCTGGCTGTGTTCCGAGTTGAAGGTGATGTATTTGCCCGTGGTGTTGATCGTGATGTTGTCTTTCCACAGACCGACCTCATTGCCAGCCTCGGCAATGATCGCACCGCCGTTCACACCGTAGACCGCGTTCGAAATCACGTCGAGATTGGCATCATGGTGCACGATGCCCCAGCCCGGGCTGCCCCAGACCGCGTTGCCTTCGGCCAGGGCCGGTTCCCCATCGGTGCCGGTGCGGTGGAAATGCAGCGCATAGCGACCCGCGACATTGCCGCCGCTGGCGTCGATCAGCTCGGATTTGTCGGTGCGGCCCAGTTCGAAGAATTCGGCGTTTTGCACCGACACATCGGCATCGTGCATGAACATGACGTGGCCACGTTCGGTCACTGGCACGGTCTTGCCGTCCGACAGGTACTGATCGCCATCCGTTTCGGTGCCGAAGAACACGTTGCGCGTATAGTTCGCGACCGGCACCTTCAGTTCCTTGTCCGACGAATGATCGGGCGTATGGTGATCGTACTTGAGCGTCTGGTTCAGTTCGACCGCATAGGTGCCGTCCGACAGTGCCTTGATGGACTTGATGGTGACGACCTCGTCCTGAAAGACATTGGCGCGCTCGAACACGGTGCCCGCGACCACCAGCTTGTCGCCAACCTGCCAGCCTGTGGGGCTGTCGGAAAAGATCAGCGTGTCATCGCCTGCGTCGGGCTCCACGGCCAGGTTCAGGTGATCGGCCTTATCCTGACCGGCCACGCGCACGCTGCCATGGGTCACGATGCCCTTGTCGAGCTGCGCGGTATCACGCAGGTTGATCGATCCATTGTCCCGATGGATGATAATCTCGGCCGTGACATCGGCCTGAACCGGGTTGCCTTCTTCCCCGATGGTGAGCTCCGACATGCTGCCGGCCAGCAGCGTATCGACCATCAGCCGGGTGTCGGTATCGACCGCAAAGTGCAGCCCGCCATCCACCACAACCTTATCAAGCCGCGCATCGCTTTGCGCGTCATAGACCACCGATACCCCCATCGGGATGTAAACGGTGTCGCCGCTGCCGGGCACCTGCCCATTTGACCAAGTTTTGGGATCGAACCACGACCCGCCATTCAGCGCAAAGACGACACCCTTGTCGTCCGTCTCGGGGTAGAGATTGCGCAGCCCCTGCATGTCCGCCATGAGACCGGCGTCGCCATGACCCCCGTTATGGCCCGAACCGGATTTGCTTGCCGCGAGCGATTCCTTTGCCTGTGCCAAGGTGACGGAGCCCCCGCCCGTCAGATCCTGAATTGAGTCTCTCGAAGACACAATATTCTCCTCGTTCGGCGCCGGGGTCAGCCGGGCCGTTTTTGATGTTATGGTTGTGTGAACGGAATTCCCGTTCGTGGTGGTCTTCTCCGGTCACAAATAGCAACCGGCCTCATAGCGCGAACTGCTTTGCATTTTTTCAGCACGCTTTGAACTGGGTATTCTGACCGGGCAACGGAATATGGCGGGATTTCGCCACATACCGGTACTTGTAATCGGCACAACTTCGCCGCGCCGCAGCGACTATGGCCCTTTGATAGTAGCCACTCTTATTATCCATGCACGGTTGAGACACTCAATTCAGCAAAACCGGCAGGCCCGCCGCAGAATCGGGCACTGTCTGAACATGCACCCTGATCCCCATAGGACGTAGTGCTATGTTTTTGCTTATTATTTATCTGCCCCGTTTGATCCCGAGCTGGCGGGCCACATATTCTGGACCGCCAGCTCATACTGCCTGCATCCACACGGCAACCGGGCGTAATACCGCCCGCGTCGCCCTATGGATCGTCTGCCCTATTTCCCCTATTTCATGCCCATTCCCGTTCCCCATTTCATTCAGCAATTTCCAACGGCCGTTGACGCACTTTGCGCCCGAGCGGCCCGTCAGCAAACTGCAGAACAATCGCAAACGAATTGCTAATTGAACCAAAATAACATGGAACTCAAAAAGCACCTCCATGCGACTTCGCGCTTAAGGCGATGACTGCATGGAGCACACGACATAGGTGTGTTTACCTCAGAATTAAATGCGTGGCAAACATCAATATCAATTGTCGCAATGGCTAATATTGCTATACATATTTTTTTGATTGATTTGCCATTTTCCTATACCCGCCATGCGATTAGCCGGGACCCCTAGGGCGCAGTTACCGTCCGAGGCCAAGCACGCGGTCCAAGACAGGGCGAAATCTCAGGAGGGCGACCCTACGTCAACGCACTAAAATTCGACTTATCTTGTGCATAATCCCCGCGTTGATGGCCCGGCAGAACACCTGATTCGCCCGTCGCGGAGCGCCGCAAGACACAACCTGCGCATGTCGGTCAGATGCGGTCGATTCGTCGAAAACGTGGCGCGCAGAGGAATACGCGCGCCTCTCACAATTTGATCACGCGGTCATAAATTGAGCGGTACCCGCTGACAACAGCCATGCGGAACAATTCACGCGTCCGGGCGGGCCAGCGGGTTCCGTCGCATTTTGATCAATGCATTCGTTAACGATCAGATCACTGACCAGTCCGCGATCACCAGGGCCCAGCCCGCGATCAGGGCGTTCGCGACCATATGGGACACGATCGCATCCGTGATCCGCCCACCTGGGCGAATCGCAAGCCAGGCAAAGATCAGCCCGGCCAGCGCTGCGGCGAGCCAGCGGTCATGCAGCACCGCAAAGGCGCCCGTGCTGATCGCCAGCGCCACTGCCAGCCCGATCCGCGTGCCCTGCCCGCTCAGCCGGTCGATCAGATATGAGCGAAAGAACAGCTCTTCGATGATGGGAACCACAAGGCTGGTGCCCAGGATCCGCGTTGCCACCCAGCCCGCAAACAGCATCGGCGACATCGCGGCCAGCGCGGGCGCCAGATCCTGAGACGCGGAGGCCGGAGAGGTCAGCAACCAAAGCGCACCGATCAACGCGCCGCTGCCCACAGCCAGTGGCGACAGCCGCCAGGGCAGCGCCATGATCTGCGCGCGAAACAACCACACCGCCCCCACCATCAGCGCAAAGCGCGCCGGATAGGCCACCGAGGGCGTCTGAAAAAAGGTCGACGCGAGCAACGCCGAGAACATGAACACCGCAAACGGCAGGATACGCGCGGCGTTCCAGTCCTGCGCCAGCGGCGCGGCCGGCGCCGCCGTCCGGACTTTGTCCTGCAGCCGGAACCACGGGACATTGTGCACCACCGCAATGATCCCCAGCGACAGCAGCGAAAAGACCAGCCAGCCCGCATGGGAATGGAACCCTTCGATCGCCAGCGTCGGCGACACATGGATCCCGATCCAGATCAGCATTGTGATCCGCGTGATGTTCAGGATCCAGGACAGCAGCAGCCCCAAGGGCAGGATCAACAGCACCCGCCACATGTTCAGCTGCGACCGGAACAGGATCGCATACCCGCTCAGGAACACCGTCACCAGCGCAAAGCCTTCGATGCCCGAACAGCTTTGCCCCACCTGTACCCAGAAATCGCCCTGCCCGATGTCATGCGTGTCGACAAACCCGACAAGCTCCAGCCCCACAAGACCGCCCGCCCAGATCACAGCCTGGAACGTCGCATCCGTGACCCGGTCAAGCTGCCACAGCGGGAACAGCGCATCCCCGATTTCAGGCAGAAACAGCGCGACGCCCAGCAGGACCGGCAGCACCGGCAGGCCCTGCACCAGAACCCGCCACCAGGCGGAAAACGGCGCGATCAGGCGCAGCACACCGCCCGCAAGCATCGCAACCCCCACGGCCCAAAGCGTCACCGACGCAAGCAGCCCCGCGCCCCCAAGATCGGGCGCCATCATCAGGGGCGGTGCGACCACACACAGGGCGCCACCCCCCACCAGAACCCAGGCCGGGCCCGTGGGCCCGGACGCCCGCACCGCATCACCCAGCGGGGCCACACGGTCAGGCCGGGCAACCGCATAAAGCGCCCCCAGCACCAGCACCGCGAGCGCGCGTTCAAAGAAATGCGTCGAGAATTTGCAGAACTTCCACGATGCGACCCCCGCACAGCCTTCGCGATAGGAATAGTAGAAGATCAGGCTGGATCCGATCAGCGCCAGCGCGGTGATCGCAAGGGCGATCAACAGCCGTGGCGCCGATCCTTTGCCGCGAAGCGCAGTCTGCACGATGTCCTGGGGCATGTGGGGTACTCAATACACAAGAAACGAAAATGGGCAGGCCGACCACTGCGTCGCCCCGCCCGATAGCAAACCGTCATGCATCCAAGATGCGGACCGGAACGGATCAGGCCGAACGGCGCGAGCGTTCCCACACCAGGGCGACAACGGCCAGAACGGCGGCGATTGCGGCAGCACCGTCAACGGCGCTGATTTCCGGAACCTTGCAGGTGCCAAGCACGCTGCAGCCTGCCGCATTGGCCCAGGCGCCGGTCGACGCCAGCGAGGCAACAGCAGCAAGGCCAAGGACCTTCAGTTTCATATGGCTATCCTCTTTAACAGGCGAGGCATGCGCACCTCGGTACAGATGGGTCTTGAACGGCGCATCGTTCCCGTGACGCAAAGGCCTGCGCGGCGGACACCCGCCCGCCGCGCGGGGCCTCAGCAGATGCAGTCGAGCGAATCGAACGCCACACCCAGAATGAAGGGCTGCGAGTTTTCGTCCGTGGCCGGGTTCGGGTCGATGATCAGGCCGACAATGTCGCCCTGCCCGGCTTCGAACCCTTCGCCATTGTTGACGGCCAGATCGACGATTTCGCGCACATCTTCCAGGTCGCCGAATTCAGACGGGATAAAGTCGATGCTGTCGGTCAGCCCCCAGATCGCGGCCTGCACTTCGGCGTCGGTATACCCGTTAGACGTAAAGTCCTGGTTGAGGATCCAGTTGACCAGATCAAGATTGTCTTCGGCGCTCTGACCATTGATGCCCATCTGACCGGCCAGCAGATCGGCAGGCAGTTCGCTGGGGATGGCACAGTAGAGATTGGCCGCAAAGACCGGCGCATCGGTGAAATCGGTGCCGCCCAGAGCCGGATCAAAGGCACTGACGCAATAGGCCGCTTCGACGACGATCCCGTCAAGGCGCGCATCACCGCTGCCATCGACCCGGATCGTGAACGCGTCCGAGTTGCCGTTGCCGTATTCATTGATGATCTGATAGCTCACCGTCGCGGGCAGGCTGTCGCAGATTTCTTCCAGGGTTTCGGCGACACCGCAGAAGGTCACGTCGATCTCGGCCATGGCAACGCCGCCATTGCCGTCGCTGATCTGATAGCTATAGGTCACCTCTTGCATTTCACCGACGGTCAGCCCGGCAAATGCGGTTTCACCGTCAAAGACAAAGCTGCCCCCGTTCAGCGTCACGTTGACGCCGTCGATCTGCACCGTTTCGCCATCGGCAATGGCCACACCGTTGATCGACGTCACCTGCAGCGTGTCGCCATCCGGGTCGCTGTCATTGGCCAGCACATTGACCACGATGTCTTCGTCGGCACAGCCTTCGCCCGCATCGTCATGGGCCGCAGGCGCGGTGTTGGGATCGACAACGCCCGCATCATTGTCGGTGTTCGTTTCGCCTGCGGTCACGGTGATCCCGGTGATGATCGACATGCCGCCACCCAGATCGGTGGCATCCGAATCAATGTCATCGGACTGATCGTTGTCGACATTGGTGGCGGTCAGGACCTTGCCGCTTACGGCATCAACAAATTTCACGCCATAGGTGCCGGGCGCCAGATCGGTAAAGCTGTAATTGCCATCCGCATCGGTCAGCGTGCTCAGCCCCGTTTCATTGCCATTTGCATCAAGCAGCAGCACCTCGACCCCGGCAATGCCGTTGCCCGCCCCGTCATTGTCCAGACCATCGCCATCATCGTCGCAGAAATAGCGGCCCGACAGCGCGCCCACCGGCGGTTCCTTGGGCCCGGCGTCAAGCTCGCTCAGCTTGACCCAGTCGCACCGCACGTTGCACTGGCTGACAATGGTCAGCTCGGTCCCCGGTGCGGGGGTGTCGTAGCCGCCCCCGGTATAGAAGGCAAAGTAGTCGTCATTGGTGCCTTCCTGTTCGATCTCGATGAGGATGTAATAGTTCCCCATCCCGTCCTTCACCCAGAAATACTGTTCGGCATAGACCTGACCGCCATTGCCAAGCTCGTCACCGCTTTGCGCGTCGGTAATCGTCGCCGTCTGATAGCTGCGATCATTGGTGTTTTCGTTCCAGTAATTGTCACCTGACAGGTAGCGGTCATTGTCGGTCACCGTCATGCAGACCGTCGCCGACACAGGCATGGTAAACGTATCGCCGCAATTGACGTTGTGACCGGCGCCCGCCGCACCCAGATCCGATTCAGCAAAAGCAGTGAATTCAAACTCGCGAACTGCGGGCCGCGGGCAATAGTAATACGTCATCTCAACTCCTTCGGCCTCGAATTGCCATTCGACGCCGGCACTCTCCACAACAAAACACTTTTCCTAGAAAGCGGATCGTATTTTAAAAGTCAATTCCCCGAAACGAGAAAGGTTAATGAAATACCGCCAAAAAACCGGACAATCCCGCCAAATCAAGAAGACGTGATAATTCATCATATCAATTCCGCGCGCGCCGCCGGCCACGCGCGGGCTGTGCTGTCCTTGGGTAAAGATCTTCTGGACAACACGGGCCCAAAGCGCCTTCACTGGCCCCCCGACCACAGATGAATGCGCACCGATGCTGACCCCCTTTGTTTTCAACACCACCCCGTCACTTGTCTTCGACCCCGGCGCGGCGGCGCGCTTGGGCGACATTGCCGCGCCCCTGCTGGGCGCCACCGTCCTGCTGGTGACCGATCCCGGCCTTAGCAAACTGGGTCTGATCGACCCGGCCGTGGCATCGCTGCGCGCTGCCGGAACGCAGGTCATCATCTTTGACAGCGTCGAAGCGGATCCGTCCCGCGACACGCTTATGCAGGCCGTCGAAATCGGTCGCAGCGCCGGGGTGACCGGCCTGCTGGGCTTTGGCGGGGGGTCGCCCATGGATGTGGCCAAGCTGGCGGCACTGCTTCTGGGATCGGGCGAAGATCTGGACGGGGCCTGGGGCGTGGCTCAGGCCAAGGGCCCGCGCCTGCCGCTGGTGCTGGTGCCCACCACCGCCGGCACCGGGTCCGAGGTCACGCCCGTGTCGATCATCACCGTCGGGGCCGAAGAAAAGCGCGGCGTGTCATCGCCGATCATCCTGCCCGACATTGCGGTGCTGGACGCCGAACTGACCTTTGGTCTGCCTGCAGCGATCACCGCCGCCACCGGTGTGGACGCGATGGTGCACGCGATCGAAGCCTACGCCTCGGGTTCGGCCAACAACAACCCGCTGTCCAAGATGCTGGCCCGCGAGGCGCTGCGCCTGCTGGGGGCGCATATCGAAACGGCCGTGGCCGACGGCACCAACACCGACGCGCGGGGGGCGATGCTGCTGGGGTCGATGCTCGCAGGGCAGGCCTTTGCCAATTCGCCGGTGGCGGCCGTTCATGCGCTGGCCTATCCGATCGGGGGGACGTTCCACATCCCCCATGGGCTGTCGAACGCGCTGGTTCTGCCGCATGTGCTGCGCTTCAACGCGCCCGACGCGCATGCGCTCTATGCCGAGATTGCCGCCGACGCCTTTCCGCAGCTGGCGCAGGTCGAAGGATCCCAGGCCCGCTGCGCGGCCTTCATCGACGCGCTGGCGGATCTGTCGGCGCGCCTTGGCCTGCCCGCGCGGCTGCGCGACGTGGGCATCCCGCAGGATGCCATTCCCAAGATGGCGTCGGACGCGATGCTGCAGCAGCGCCTGCTGGTCAACAACCCGCGCCCGGTCTCTGAAACCGATGCGGCCAATATCTACAAGGCAGCCTGGTAATGAGCGACAAAGCCCCGATCACAACCCGCGCCGATTACGCCGCGTTCTATCCGCTGCAGACCCGGTGGAACGACAATGACACCTATGGGCACATGAACAACGTGGTGCATTATGCGCTGTTCGACACGGCGGTGAATGGCTGGCTGATGGAGCACGGGCTGCTGGACCCCGCCCGCAGCGAGACCTTTGGCCTCGTGGTGGAAACCGGCTGCCGCTACCATGCCGAAATGGGGTTTCCCGATCGCATCACCGCAGGGCTGCGGGTGGCGCGGCTTGGATCAAGCTCGATCCGGTATGAGCTGGGGCTGTTTCGCAATGACGAAGACCGCGCCTCGGCCGAAGGGTTCTTTGTCCATGTCTATGTCGACCGGTACAGCCGCCGCCCCAGCCCCATCGAGCCCGAGCGCCGCGCCGCGTTCCAATCCCTGATGCTGACCCCAGCCTAATGCGCCCCGCCTGAGATGCCTGTTCAGCCGCCCGCCTGTCCGGCGGCGCGGATCTCGCTCAGGCTCTGGCGCGGGGTCAGCGCCTCGGCCGAGATATTGAGGTCAAGCACAGCCCCGCTGGGCGCGGCCAGCGCACGCGCAAACGCGGCGGCGAAATCCTCGGTCCGCTCGACCCGCTCGCCGTGATAGCCATAGGCCCGCGCCAGCGCTGCGAAATCGGGGTTTTCAAGCTCGGTCCCCGAGACGCGCGCGGGATAGGTCCGTTCCTGATGCATGCGGATCGTGCCATACACGCCGTTATTGAGGATCAGCACAATGGGCTGGATCCCCGCCTGCATCGCGGTGCCCAGCTCGGGGCAGTTCATCTGGAAATCGCCATCCCCGGCAAAACACACCACCGTGCGTTCGGGATGGACAAGCTTGGCGGCAATGGCGGCCGGCAACCCATAGCCCATCGCACCCGATTGCGGCGCCAGCAGGCGCTGATCGGGGCCGAAGGGGAAGAACTTGTTCGGCCAGACCGCAAAATTGCCCGCGCCATTGGTCAGCACCGCGTCATCGGGCAGCACGTCGCGCAGATGCGCCATGACCTTGCCCATATCCACCGGGCTGGGCAGATCGGGCAGGCTCAGCCCCGCCTCATATCCCGCGCGGGCGCGCTGGCGCCAATCGGCCCAGTCGCCGGTCACGGGGTGAGTGGCCAGCGCAGTTGCAAAGGCGTTGGATTCCGCATGGATCGCCCGATCGGCCACATAGATCTTGCCCAGTTCACGATCCGACACATGCACATGGATCAGCCGCTGCGACGGCACCGGCACATCCAGCAGCGTGTAGCCATCCGTGGTCATTTCCCCAAAGCGCACGCCAATGGCCAGGATCACATCCGCCTCGCGGATCAGCGCCTTGACCGCCGGGGTCATGCCCACACCCGCATCCCCCGCATAGCAGGGGGAATGATTGTCGAACCTGTCCTGATAGCGGAACGCCGCCAGAACCGGGATGTCCGACGCTTCGGCAAAGCGCTGCAGCGCCGCCGACCCTGCGGCCTGCCAGCCACCACCGCCCATCAGGATCAGCGGGCGCTGCGCATCGGTCAGCGCCTGCCGGGTTGACGCCAGCCCCGCCTGGGACGGCGCGGGGTCGTCCACGATCATGGGCGCGCTCAGGGCGGCGGCATCGGTGACATCCGTCAGCATGTCTTCGGGCAGCGCCACCACCACCGGGCCGGGCCGCCCAGACAGGGCCGTGCTCCAGGCACGCGCCACCAGTTCGGGGATGCGCGCGGCATCGTCGATTTCGACCACCCATTTGGCGACCGTCCCGAAATAGGCGCGATAGTCGATTTCCTGAAACGCCTCGCGCCCGGTCATATCGGTGCCGACCTGACCGACAAAGAGGATCATCGGCGCGCTGTCCTGCATCGCCGTATGCACCCCGATCGACGCATTGGTGGCCCCCGGCCCACGGGTAACAAAGCAGATCCCCGGCTGGCCTGTCAGCTTGCCATAGGCCGCCGCCATGAACGCCGCGCCGCCTTCGTTCCGGCACAGCGTAAAATCAAGCGCACCATGGGTGTCGTATAGCGCATCCAGCACCGCCAGATAGCTTTCCCCCGGCACCCCGAAACTGTGCCGCGCCCCAAGCCCCTGAAGGCAGTCGATCAAAAGCTGTCCGCCTGTGCGATCCGTCATTCTGCGCCACTCCGTCACTGGACCACCCGAACGGGCGGCCGCCTCGCATTCTGACCCTAGCATCGACACCGAACACAAGGCGGATGCAAGGGGTTCGTGATGTCGCCACCTGCCCCTTGCAGCGGTGCCCTCATCTTTGGGCTTGATCTGGAGCCGCTCCAGCACGCTAGGCTGCACCATGACCCCGAAGCAGGAGCCGCTGATGCGCATTTCCCAAGCCGCCGCCCGCAGCGGGCTGAGCATCGACACGATCCGCTATTACGAACGCTCGGGCCTGATGCCGCCGGTCACGCGCGGGGCCGATGGGCGGCGGCGCTTTTCGCCCGACAGCATCGACTGGCTGATCCTGCTTGCATCGCTGCGCGATACCGGCATGCCGATGGCGCAGATGCGGCGCTTTGCCCAGCTGTATCAGCAGGGCAACGTCACCATCCCCGCGCGGCGCCAGATGCTGCAGGAGCATGCCGCACAGCTTGACACACGCCGGGCCGCGCTGGACCGGTGCGGCGCGCTTCTGGCCCAGAAACTGCAACGCTATTCCGAGATCGAAGGAGACTGACATGCGCATCCTCATCATTGGTGCAGCCGGCGACATCGGCCGCGCCGCCTGCGCCGAGCTTGCCCCCCGCCACGACATTCTGCGCGCGGGCCGGTCGGGCGGCGACATCCGCGTCGACATGGCCGACCGGGCATCCATTGCGGCGATGTATGATCAGGCCGGGCCGCTTGACGCGGTTGTCGTCACCGCAGGCGAGGTGCATTTTGCCCCGCTGCAGGACTTTACCCCCGACACGTTCATGCTGGGCCTGCGCCAAAAGGTGATGGGCCAGGTGAACACGGTGCTCGAAGGGCTGGACCGGCTGCGCGATGGCGGCAGCTTTACCCTCACCAGCGGCGTGCTGGACCGAGACCCGATCCGCATGGGCACGGGCGCGGCCACCGCCAATGGCGCGCTGGCGGGGCTTGTCACCGGCGCGGCCATCGAATTGCCGCGCGGGCTGCGGATCAACGTGGTCAGCCCCGGCCTGCTGGATGTGTCGGTGCCGCGCTATGGTGCGTGGTTTCCCGGCCATGATCCGGTGCCATCCGACCGCGTCGGACGTGCCTATGCCAAAAGCGTGGAAGGCGCGATCACCGGGCAGGTGATCATCGTCTCCTGATCCGCGCCTCAGGCCGTGCGGGCCAGCGGCACTGTCGCTTCGGGCCAGGTCACAAGGATGATGGCGCAGCCGGTGCAGGACGCATCGGCCAGCGCCTGTTCCAGCGCATCAAGCCGGCACTGCAGCACCTGTTGCGAAGGTTTGGAGGCGTCAATTACCACCTGCACCGGAGCCGCAGACCCCAGCCCCTGCGCCTGCAGATCGTCGCGGATGCGCCCGGCCTGCCCCACCGACATGTAGAAGGCGGTTGTGGTGCCCGGCCCTGCATGCCGCGTGCAATCAGGCAGCGGCGCCCCGTCGCGCGCCATGCCCGTGGTCAGAACCAGCGTATCGGACACGCCCCGTTCGGTCAGCGGCGCACCAAGCGCGGCAGCGGCGGCCGACGCGGCCGTGATGCCCGGTACGATCTCGACCGGGATCCCGGCCCGGCGGACCGCGTCGATTTCTTCGCCCGCGCGCCCGAACACTGCCGGATCGCCCGATTTCAGCCGGACCACGCGGCGGCCCTTGCGGGCCTCGGCCACGATCACGTCATTGATCCGGTCCTGCGGCCACGAATGAGCCCCCACATGTTTGCCCACAAAGACCCGTTCGGCATCGCGGCGCGCCAGTTCCAGCACCTCGGCATCGACCAGCCGGTCATAGAAAATCACATCCGCCTCTTGCAGGCGTTCGACCGCGCGCAGGGTCAGAAGGTCACGCGCCCCCGGCCCCGCCCCGACCAGCGACACCGACCCAGACACCGCATCGCGCGGCGCCCCGCCCGCGCCGATGGCAGCCTTGATGTCAGCGGCAGCGGCCCGTTCGCGGCCCTGCGTCCAGTCGGTGCGCGGTGCACCCTTGAACACCCAGGCCCAGAACGCGCGGCGGCGGGCACGCGGCACGCGCGCTTCGACGCTGGGGCGCAGCCGCCCGGCCAGAGCGGCCAGGCTGCCCAGGTTCTGCGGCAGGATCGTTTCAAGCCGCGTCTTGATTTCGCGTGTCAGCACGGGTGCGGTGCCTTCGCTGCCGATGGCCACCACCACCGGATCGCGATCCACCAGCGCCGGGGTCGTCACATCGCACAGCGCGGGCTGATCGACCACGTTGACCGGGCAGCGCGCCGCGCGCGCCAGCGCCTGCACCGACGCATCAAGCCCCGGACAACCCGTGGCGACAAAGGCAAAGGCCGACCCGGCAAAGGCATCCGGCGTCAGGCGGCGGCTGTGGCGGGCGCGGCCTTCGGCCACCAGCCCGGCCAGTTCGGGTTCCAGACGGTCGGCCACGATCAGGATCTCGGCATCGGTCTTGAGGATCAGCCGCGCCTTTTGCGCGGCCTGCTCATCACCGCCGACGATGGTGACGCGGCGGCCCGAGGTGCGGAAAAACAGGGGAAAGCTCTTCACGTCGGTCTCCTTCTCAGGCGGCGGTGGGTCGGTGGTGGCGGTCGGACCAAAGCCGCGCCGCATCACCGCCTGCACCCAATGTGTCAAGCGCCAGCTCGGCCGTGCCCAGCACCAGATCGCGGGCGAAATCGGCGCCGTCGTCATGTTCCCACAGATCCAGCAGGGCCTGTGCGGGCGGGGCAAAATCGCTCAGCCGGCCCGCCTCATCCGACCGCGCGGGGCAATCGGTCTGCCACGGGATGCCCCCGCGCAGGCCAAAGACCGTCACCGGCTTGCCGGGATGACGTTCGAATTCACCGCCGCCGCCCTTGAGCACGCTCAGCCCGGTCAGGCCCAGATGGCGACCGGCTTCGGCCTGCAGGGGGCGATAGCCGGGATGAAACACACCCTGCACGCTGGCCCCGGCACGGGCCGGGTTGAGCATCCGGCAGACCGTGTTCACACAGGACCGCAGCCCCAGAACCGCGCGCAGCGACAGTAGGTCAAAGAGCGCCGGGTGCAGATCCTCAAGCGGGGCATAGGCGATGCCGTGATCGCGCAGCGCCGCATTGGCAGCCCCCGCGCTGGTCACCACGGGGATGCCCAGCAGATCCACGCCGTCGCGGATCGCCCGGTCCGACCCGTTCCAGCCATGCAGCAGGACACGGTGCCCGGCCTGCGCCACCAGCCGCGCCGACAGCAGAAACCACGGCAGACCCCGCGTGCGCCCCGCCGCATAGCAGGGCCAGTCGAGATCGGCCCGCGGCCAGGGCGCCATGGCCGCCTGAGCGGCGCGGGCAAACCCTGCGATTTCAGGCGGCGTTTCGCCCTTCATCCGCAGCAGCATCAGCAGCGCGCCCACCGCTTCGGGCGCGGCATCGCCGGTCAGCATCTGGGTCATGGCGTCTTCCGCCTCGGCCAGGGTCAGCGACCGCGATCGCCCCGGCCCGCGCCCCAACGTGCGCACATGGCCCGCAAGGGTCATTCCGCCGCCTCGCGACGCACTGCACTGGCCAGAAGCGTGGCCAGCTCGGGGCGGCAGGATCCGCAATTGGTGCCCGCCTGCAGCGCGGCGCCGATGGCGTCCACGCTCAGCAGCCCCTGGCTTTCGATCGCCTCAAGAATGGTGTTCACCCCCACATCAAAACACGAGCACAGAACCGGCCCAGGATCGGGGGTATCGGCCGGGGTGCGCCCTGACAAGAGACCAAGCGCAGGCACCTCGGGCAGACCCGCAACATAGTCGCGCGCCACCGCCACCGGTTGGGGCGAGACAAACAGCGCCGCCACCAGCCGCCCATCCACGCGAAACGCCAGACGCGCCACCCCGCGTGCGGGATCTTCGACCTTGGTCACCTCGGCCTGCGGCAGGTTGAACAGATCGCGCGCGGCCTTTTCCCAATCCGCAACGCCGGCGCGGCCCGCCAGTTCGGCGCGATAGCCCCGCCGCGTGGGGCTGAGCGCCCAATAGTCGGCATCGGGCGTGAACGCGGCTTCGGACACGGCAAACCCGTACCAGGCCGCGTCAAACCGGCTGACCCGCACGACGGAGGCCTTGCTTTCGGGCTGGCCCGATACCGGGTCCGTGGCCGCTTCGACCACCGCGTCGATGCGCGCTGAGGGCGCGGTCTGCGCCGTCCAGTGGATGGGGGCAAAGACATCTCCGGGCCGGGTGTCATCGGTGATGCGGGCGCGCAGGATGGCGCGGCCCACGGGGCTGTCGACCTGCACCAGATCCGCCGCCCCGATCCCCAGCCCGTCGGCATCCACCGGGTTGAGATCCAGAAACGGCTCGGCCAGATGCGCCGACAGGCGCGGCGACAGCCCGGTGCGGGTCATCGTGTGCCACTGATCGCGCAACCGGCCCGTGTTCAAACGGAAGGGATAGCGCGGCCCGGTGCGCGCCGCAGGCGGGCGCCAGCTGACCGGCAGCAGCCGCGCCTTGCCGTCGGCGTGGTAAAACCCGCCCTCGGCAAAGAACCGGCCGCCCCGCCGTGTGGCGGTGATCGGCCAGCGCGCGGGCTGCAGGCGATCATAGTCTGCCGCGCCCAGATCCGAGAGGCCCGAAATGTCAAAGTCGCGCCCGAACCGCCCCGCAACACCCGACAGCGCGGCATATTCGCGAAAGATCTCGACCGGGCTGGAATAGTCAAAGGCCGCCGCCCATCCCATGCGCTGGCCGACCTCGGCCAGGATCTGCCAGTCGGGGCGGGCCTGTCCGGGGGCAGGCAGCGCGGCGCGCTGACGGCTGATGGTGCGATCGGAATTGGTGACCGTGCCGTCCTTTTCGCCCCAGCCACTGGCCGGCAGCAGCACATCGGCCAGCTGGGCGGTATCGGTCCGGTCGGTGATGTCCGACACCACGGTAAAGTCGCACCCGGCAATGGCATCGCGCACCGCATCGGCATCGGGCATCGACACCGCCGGGTTGGTATGGATGATCCAGAGCGCCTTGATCCGCCCGTCGCCCACCGCGCGGAACATGTCCACCGCCTTGAGCCCCGGCGCATCCGGCACCGTGGGCGCCTGCCAGAAATCCTGCACCGCCAGCCGGTGATCGGGGTTTTCCAGATCCAGATGGCAGGCCAGCATGTTGGCCAGCCCGCCAACTTCGCGCCCGCCCATGGCATTGGGCTGGCCGGTGACCGACAGCGGCCCGCAGCCCGGCGTGCCGATGCGCCCCGTGGCCAGGTGGCAATTGAGGATCGCATTGACCTTGTCACTGCCCGAAGACGACTGGTTCACCCCCTGGCTGTAGATCGTCACGACCTTTTCGGTGCCGATCCAGAGCTTGCAAAAATCCGCAACATCCTGCGGATCCAGCCCGGTCACGCCAAGATCATCGGCGCGTGCGGTGTCAAGCGCGTCGGCAAAGCCCGTGGTATGCGCCAGATAGCCCGCATCCACCGCCCCGGCGCGATCAATTTCAGCCAGCAGGTGGTTGAACAGCGCCACATCCGATCCCGGCGCCAACGCCAGATGCAGATCGGCCTGATCGCAGCTTGCGGTGCGGCGCGGGTCGATCACCACGATGCGGGTGCCGCGCGCCTTGCGCGCCGCGATCAGCCGCTGATAGAGCACCGGATGGCACCACGCCAGGTTCGAGCCCACCAGCACCACCAGATCGGCCTCATCAAGGTCTTCATAGGTGCCCGGCACCGTATCGGTGCCAAAGGCGCGCTTGTGCCCGGCCACCGATGACGCCATGCAAAGCCGCGAATTGGTGTCGATATTGGCCGAGCCCATGAACCCTTTCATCAGCTTGTTGGCCACGTAATAGTCTTCGGTCAGCAGCTGGCCCGAGACATAAAAGGCCACGCTGTCGGGCCCGTGTTCGGCAATGGTGGCGCGGAACCGGTCAGCCACGGTCTGCAACGCGCTGTCCCAGCTGACGTCATGCCCGTCCACACGCGGGGCCAGCAGGCGCTGCGCCAACCCCACGGTTTCGCCCAGGGCCGAGCCTTTGGAACACAGCCGCCCGGCATTGGCCGGGTGGGCCGCGTCGCCGCGCACCTCAAGCCCGCCGGACCCGTCGGGCGACAGCAGAACGCCACAGCCAACCCCGCAATAGGGGCAGGTCGAGCAGACTGCAGCAGTTTGCCCGGCCGATTGTGCAAGGCCCGCACCGTCCATCAGGCGGCGCTCCGTTGATCGAGCGATGCCGCGTCCAGCAGGATCCGCCCACCGTCGATGCGCACCGGATAGGTCGCGATGCGCCCGTCATCGGCCCCCTGCGCTTCGCCGGTGTTCAGATCGAACACCCAGTTGTGCAGCGGGCAGGTCACCGACTGGCCGTGAATGATGCCTTCCGAGAGCGGCCCGTTCTTGTGCGGACAGGTGTTCGAGGCGGCAAAGACCTCGGCCTCGGCGGTGCGGAACACCGCAACACAGCCTACCCGCGTCTTGACCAGCCGCGCCCCGCGCAGGGGCACATCATCAAGGGCTCCGATATCAATCCAGCTCATTCCGCGGCCTCCAGCGTCAGATCGCTCAGGGGTTGGTAGCGTTGGGCCTGCTTGGCGTGTTCGGCCCAGGGGTCGGTGCGATAGATGGACTGGCTAAGTTCGAACCGTTCGGCATGGGCGCGGCGGTTTTCCAGATCATCGACCAGCGTGTCCTTGATCCAGTCGAGCCCCACCTTGGCCATCCATTTGTACAGACGGTCGAGATATTTGGCCCCTTCGCGATAGGCCTGAGTGACGGCCATCACGACTTCGATCGCTTCCTCTTCGGTGGCGACCTGAACCAGCAGTTCGGTTTCCTTGACATCCATGCCAGCCGCGCCACCGATCGAGATCTGATAGCCGCTGTCCACGCAGACCACCCCGATATCCTTGCAGGTCGCTTCGGCGCAGTTGCGCGGGCAGCCCGACACCGCCAGCTTGAGCTTATGCGGCGTCCACGATCCCCAGAGCACCTGCTCGAGCTTGATGCCAAGCCCGGTGCTGTCCTGGGTGCCAAAGCGGCAGTGATCGGTGCCAACGCAGGTTTTCACCGTGCGCAGCCCTTTGGAATAGGCATGGCCCGACACCATCCCCGCCTTGTTGAGATCGGCCCAGATGAACGGCAGATCCTCGCCCTTGACGCCCAGCAGGTCGATGCGCTGGCCGCCGGTCACCTTGACGGTGGGCACCTGATACTTGTCGGCGGCGTCGGCGATGGCGCGCAGCTCATCTGGGGTGGTGATCCCGCCCCACATGCGCGGCACCACGCTGAATGTGCCATCCTTCTGGATATTGGCGTGTTTGCGTTCGTTGACAAACCGGCTTTGAGGATCGTCGCGATAGTCCAGCGGCCAGTCGACCAGCAGGTAGAAATTCACCGCCGGGCGGCAGACATGGCAGCCATTGACGGTTTTCCAGCCCAGCTCCTGCCAGACAGCTTCCTGGCTTTTCAGCGCCTGGGACTTGATCAGTCGCCGCACATCTTCGTGGGTCAGGTCGCAACAGCCGCAGATCGGCTGTTCGGTGGGCATTTGAAACGCATCGCCCAGGCTGACCTGCAGCAGCTGTTCCACCAGCCCGGTGCAGGTGCCGCAGGACGCGCTGGCCTTGGTTTCGGCGCGGATCGCGCCCAGATCGGTGGCCCCTGCCGCGATGGCATCGGTGATGGTGGATTTGCAAACGCCGTTGCAGCCGCAAATTTCCGCCTCAGGCGGCAATGCTGCAACGGCTGACAGAGGGTCCGCGGCACCCCCTCCCTGAAAGGCGGGGCCAAAGATCAGCGTCTCGCGCATGTCCGACACGTCGTCGCCATCGCGGATCAGGCCAAAGAACCAGTTGCTGTCGGCGGTGTCGCCATACATGACAGCCCCCACCAGCCGGTCGCCTTCGATCACCAGACGCTTGTAGACCCCGCGCGCGGGGTCGCGGAACACGATGTCTTCGCGCCCGTCCCCTTCGGCAAAATCACCCGCGCTGAACAGATCGCACCCCGTGACCTTGAGCTTGGTCGACAGCGATTTCTGCTTGTAGACCGCGTCGCGGCCCTGCAGCGTTTCAGCCAGCACCTTCGCCTGATCATAAAGCGGCGCCACAAGGCCAAAGACCGCCCCGTCATGTTCAACACATTCGCCCACCGCAAAGACGCTGGGATCGGATGTGCGCATCTGGTCATCCACATGAATGCCCCGACCCACCGCGAGGCCCGTTTCCTGCGCCAGCGCAATGCTGGGGCGGATGCCCACGGCCATGACCAGCAGGTCGCAGGGCAGCACCGTCCCATCCTCGAGCAGCAGCGCCCGCACCTGCCCGTTTTCGCCTGCGATCTCGGTCGATTTGGCGTTAAGCAGAACCTTGATGCCCTTTTCTTCCAGCGATTTTCTAAGCAGATACCCGGCGGCGGGATCCAGCTGGCGCTCCATCAGATGGCCCATGATATGCACCACGGTCACATCTGCCCCCCGCGCCGCCATGCCCGCCGCCGCCTCAAGGCCCAAAAGGCCGCCACCGATGACCACCACGCGGTTGCCCGCGCCCATGGCCATCATCTGTTCGGTGTCTTCCAGATCGCGATAGGCGATCACCCCGTCCAGGTCATGCCCGGGCATCGGGATCATGAAGGGATCGGATCCGGTGCCAAAGACCAGATGGTCATACGCCACCGGCCCGCTTTCGCCCGTCACCACCTTGGCGGCGCGGTCGATCGCGGTGACCCGTTCGCCAAACCGGCAGGTGATGCCGCGCGCGGCGTACCAGGCATCATCATGGGTGACGATGTCCTCATAGCTCTGATCCCCCGCCAGAACGGGGCTGAGCATGATCCGGTTGTAATTGCCACGCGGTTCGGCGTTGAACAGGGTGATGTCGAATGCATCGGGGGCGGCATCGGTCAGATGTTCGAGCATCCGGCCCGAGGCCATGCCCGCGCCGATGATCACTAGCTTCTGCTTGCTACTCATGACGGTGTTCCTTCACCATAGGCGGCGTCGATCATGACGCCGGACAGGGTTGCGTAGGCGGCGATCCAGGCCTCGCGGACATCGGGGGTGAACGCGTCGCCCAGCCCCGTCTCAAGCGTCTGGATCAGGGCCGCGCCCACGGGTTCGTAATGCTCGGCCGTGACGCCATAGGCGACGTGGTCCACCGCCAGCTGGCGCGCGACGGGCAGGATGCGATCAAGATCGCGCAGCCCGTTCACCACAGTGCCCAGCATGGTCAGCAGCTTGGCGCCCTGTTCGGCGATGTCGCCCTTGAACAGCGGTTTCACCTGCGGCGCGCTGTCAAACAGCGTCTGATAGAACAGCGCCCCGGCCTGGTCGCGGATGGGGACAACCTTGGCAAAGCTGTCTTCGACCAATGTGATCTGATCTGGGGTCATGGGATCACTCGGCCGCAATTGCCTTGGGGGTGGGGTTTTTGGGCTTGGGTTTGGCCCCGTGCTCGTATTCCTCAAGGAAATCGAGCACCTCCTGACGGTAGGCATAGTAATCGGGATGCGCCAGCAGCACCTTGCGGCTGCGCGGGCGCGGCAGATCGACCTTGGTGATCTTGCCGATGGTGGCCTGCGGACCATTGGTCATCATCACCACGCGGTCGGCCAGAAGGATGGCTTCGTCCACGTCATGGGTCACGCAGATCGCCGTCACCTTGGTGCGCGACCAGACCTCCATCAGGACCTCTTGCAGTTCCCACCGGGTGAGGCTGTCGAGCATGCCGAACGGTTCATCCAGCAACAGCAGCTTGGGCGACAGGGCAAAGGCCCGCGCGATGCCCACGCGCTGTTTCATGCCGTTGGACAGATCCGCCGCAGCCTTGTCCATGGCGTCGGCCAGACCCACACGTTCAAGATAGTATTCGACCACATCCAGCCGCTCGGCCTCGCTGGCCTTGGGATAGACACGTTCAACCCCCACGGCGACGTTTTCGCGCGCGGTCAGCCAGGGAAACAGCGATGGCGACTGGAACACCACGGCGCGTTCAGGATCGGCGCCTTCCACATGGCGGCCATCCAGCTTGATCGCCCCTTTCGAGATCGCATTCAGCCCCGCCGCCATGGTTAGCACCGTGGATTTGCCACAGCCCGAATGCCCGATCAGCGAAATGAATTCGCCCCGGTCGAGCTTGAGGTTGAAATCTTCGACCACGGTCAGCGGACCCTTGGGCGTCGGATAGACCTTGTGCAGCTGGCTGAAATCCAGAAAGCGTTCTTCGATCAGACCTTTCTGCGCCTCTTTGACGGCGGTGGGCACACCGTGGATCGGGGTCACATCGGGCAGGATCTTGCTGCCGTCGACCTTGGCTTCGATCCCGACATCCATCAGGTACTTTGTCACCTGACCGCGCAGATCCTTGAAAGTTTCATCATGGTTCATCGCCGTCCGGTCGCGCGGGCGCGGGATGTCGACCTTGAATTCGGTGCCCAGCGTGCCGTCGGGGTTCAGCGGAATGATCCGGTCCGCCAGCAGGATCGCTTCGTCCACGTCATTGGTGATCAGGACGCAGGTTTTCTTGTCGGCCTCCCAGATCCTTTCGATCTCTTCGGCCAGGTTGCCGCGGGTCAGCGCATCAAGCGCGCTGAGCGGTTCGTCCAACAGCAGCACCTCGGGGCTCATCGCCAGCGCGCGGGCCACATTGACCCGCTGGCGCATCCCCCCCGACAGTTCCGCCGGGCGGCGGCTGGCGGCATGGCTCAGCCCCACCATCTTGACGAAATGCGCGACCTTTTCGGATTTTTCGGCATTGGAGAGGCCCGGAAAGACCGTGTCCACCGCCAGCCGCACATTGCCCGTCACCGTCAGCCAGGGCATCAGCGAATAGTTCTGAAAGATCACCCCGCGTTCGGGCCCCGGCCCGGTGATCGGCGCGCCCTTGAAGCGCACCGATCCCGTTGTGGGCTGTTCGATCCCGGCCATCAGGTTGATCAGCGTGGTCTTTCCGGTGCCCGAAAACCCCAGCAGGACCACGAATTCACCTTCTTCAACCTTGAGGTTGATGTCCTTGAGCACCTCGGTCGCATCCGTGCCGGTGCCAAAGCTTTTCGAGACGTTCTGAAAATCAATCATGGACATCGCGATCACCGGTTGTTGGTAAAGGTAAAGAGCGATTGCAGCGCATACATCACCCGGTCGAGCAGGAAGCCGATGATCCCGATGGTGAGAACAGCCACGATGATCTTGGCGAGCGACTGGGAGGAGCCGTTCTGGAATTCATCCCAGACGAATTTGCCCAGGCCGGGGTTCTGCGCCAGCATCTCGGCGGCAATCAGCACCATCCAGCCCACACCCAGGCTCAGACGCAGGCCGGTAAAGATCAGCGGCAGCGCCGAAGGCAGCACCAGCTTGGTGATCTTGGTCCAGGTGTTCATCTTGAGAACCTTGGACACGTTGACCAGATCCTTGTCGATCGACGCCACCCCCAGCGAGGTGTTGATCAGCGTCGGCCACAGCGAACACAGCGTCACCGTGATGGCCGAGATCAGGAAGGATTTCGACAGCAGCCCGTCATTGCTCGTGTAGGTGGCCGATACGATCATCGTCACGATCGGCAGCCAGGCCAGCGGCGACACCGGTTTGAAGATCTGGATCAGCGGGTTCAGCGCCGAATTCGCGGTGGGCGACAGGCCCGACATGATCCCCAGCGGCACCGCCACGATGGTGGCGATCAGAAAGCCGAAGAACACGGTCGTGATGGATGTCCAGATCTGCTGGTAATAGGTGGGCGCGCCGGTATAGGCGCGGGTCTTGGGCTCTTTGCCCTGGGAAATCAGCCGCTCGTTCAGCTGCGCCACCTGGGCGTCGAATTTGGCCTTCTTCTCGGCCTTGACGCGGGCGTCTTCGTGCAGGTTCAACGCCTCTTGCCAGACCTGAGCGGGGCCCGGCACGGCCCCAAGCGACGTCTGCACCTTGGGCGCCAGCGTGCCCCAGACCACCAGAAAGGCGACAATCGCCAGCAGCGGCACCAGCAGCAGACGCCAGATTTCCTTCATCTGGGCGCGCGGGTTGTCACCGGCCGCGGCGCGCAGCACCGGGGTGATCCAGGCCAGGCCCAGGATCTGGAACCATTTGTCGGCGGAATTGATACGGGTAAACAGGCGCGCGCGACGGGCTTCGCGGTCGGCTCCTGCGGTGAAATTGGGGTCGACGGTTGTCATGGGATGTCCTCGCGGCGGCTGGAAAGACACGGCGGGCCAGGGGGGCGGCCTGCCGCGTCAGTTTTGGGGGATGGATCAGGCGATCAGCCTTCGACGCCCGCCCCGGTCACGGTCTGTTCGCCTTTCAGGCCGATCGGCAGGCTTTCGAGGTAGGCATTGGGTGCTTTGCCGTCATAGGGGATGCCATCAATGATGTCGCCGGACGGGGTCGGCGCCTTGTAGCCATCGCTGTCCCAGGGGAAATCGGCCTCGTCCGCGTAGCCATCGGCGACCACCAGCTTGGCGGCATCCAGATAGATGTCGGGGCGGTAAACCGACTTGGCGACCTCGTCATACCAGCTGTCGGGCTTGGCTTCGGCGATCTGACCCCAGCGGCGCATCTGCGTCAGATACCACACGGCGTCCGAATAGAACGGGTAGGTGGCGTTGTAGCGGAAGAACACGTTGAAATCGGGGATGTCGCGCTTGTCGCCCTTTTCGAATTCGAAGAACCCGGTCATCGAGTTGGCGATCACGTCATAATCAGCACCCACATATTCGGGGCGGCTCAGGATCTCGACCGCTTCAGGGCGGTTGGCATTGTCGTTTTCATCCAGCCAGATCGCGGCCCGGATCAGCGCCTTGGTCACGGCCAGCGTGGTGTTGGGGTACTTTTCTGCAAACTCGGCAGTGATGCCAAAGACCTTTTCGGGGTTGTTCTTCCACAGCTGGTAGTCGGTGATGACCGGCACGCCGATGCCCTTGAACACCGCCTGCTGGTTCCACGGCTCGCCCACGCAGTAGCCATAGATCGTCCCGGCTTCGAGCGTCGCGGGCATCTGCGGCGGCGGCGTCACACTCAGCAGCACATCGGCACCGATCTGACCGGTGATGTTGTCGGGGCTGTAATAGCCCGGATGCAGACCACCGGCCGCCAGCCAGTAGCGCAGTTCGTAGTTATGCGTCGACACCGGGAACACCATGCCCATGTTGAAGGGCTTGCCGGCGGCGGTGTATTCTTCGACCACAGGCGCCAGCGCTTCGGCGCTGATCGGGTGCTGCGGACGGCCGTCATCCATTTTCGGGATATGCGGCAGCATCTTTTCCCAGATCTCGTTCGACACGGTGATGCCGTTGCCGTTCAGATCCATGGAAAAGGGCGTGATGATATGCGCTTCGGTGCCAAAGCCGATGGTGGCCGCCAGCGGCTGACCGGCCAGCATATGCGCGCCGTCCAGCTGGCCGTCGATCACGCCATCCAGCAGCACCTTCCAGTTGGCCTGCGCTTCAAGCGTCACGAACAGGCCTTCATCCAGGAAATAGCCGTTCTCATAAGCCACGGCGAGGGGCGCCATGTCTGTCAGTTTGATAAAGCCAAAGGTCAGTTCATCTTTTTCCAGTTCCAGCAGCTCGGCATAGGCCGGGCTGAGAAGTGCGGTTGTGGCGACAAGGCCTGCGAAGAGGGTCTTCATGTGGGTCTGTCCATCTGCTGCGAAGCCCGAAAACCGGGCGGGGAAAACAAAAAAGCCGCATCACGCCCTGCACCTTGCTGGTTCAGAGAGTGAGCGGCTTTGCTCGGTCGATCCCGATCTTCGGGAAAAATTTGGATCGGTGCACGCCATTGTGCGCCTGTGACATCACGATGACAGCGGCCCGCCCCGGCTTCAAGCGTTTTGGCTGCATTGCAGCATTGCGGGCGGATTTGCGGGCGATCCGGCGCCCGTTCGCTAGTTTTTTGTGCGCAGGACACGATCGGGATCAAAAACATGGCCGTCAAAGAACATATCGGGCAGCAGCGACAGGCCGCCGGTCTGCGATGCCACCGGCGTGGCCTGTCGAATCGCGCCTTCGACCTTTTCCGACGCCCCCGGCAGATCGGCGCGGGTTCCGGCCAGATGGCTGCGGTAAATGTCGCTGCGAAACACCTGCGCGGCCGCACCGGCGGCGACCTTCGGGTCCAGCCCGTTGCGCGCGGCCAGACGTTCGGCGATCCACTTGGCCTGGCTGCGCCAGGGAAAGCCCGCAGCACCATTGTGGAATTCCAGGAACCCCGGCACCTCGCGCTGTTCGGCATGGCCCGAAATGGTCAGCCGCCCCGACAGTGCGCGGTCGATCAGTTCGGATGGCAGATCCAGATAGGTATCGCGGGCCAGGATCTCGGCGGCGGCGGTGCGGCTTTCGGGCGCGCTCAGCCAGCGCCCGGCGCGCCAGACCGCGCGCATCAGCTTGCCCAGCAGATGCGGTTCGGTTTCGGCCCATTCAGTGCGCACCGCCAGAACCTTTTCCGGCGAAAAGGCCCAGATGGCCGACCCCGGCAGCAACAGGGCCCCGGCCTGCGATTCCACCGATGCCGACCCCCAGGGTTCGCCCACGCAGAACGCATCCACATCGCCCTGCGCCAGCGCCTGCGCCATCAGCGGCGGCGGGATGGTGCGGACCTCCATTTCGATCCCCGACAGGGCAGTGGCCCGGCGCCAGTGGTGCAGCAGTTCCACGTGCATGGAAAACGGAAACGGCACACCAAAGACCAACGGCCGGTCCGCCACGGCCGCCAGCGCAGTCGCGGCCGTATAGGGATCGCGGAAATCGAACCCATAGCCCGCAGCGCGCAACCGGTCCTCAAGAGCACGCCCAACCCCGATCACATTGCCATTGACCGACAGCACCGACACCGCCGAAATCGGCTGCGTGACCCCGCCCAGCCCAAGCGCCATCGCCACCGGCAGAGGCGACAGCAGATGTGCGGCATCCACCCGCCCAAAGGCCAGCATGTCGCGCACCGACGACCAGGACGGCGCCGGGATCAGGTCAAGCTCGATCCCTTCGGCGCGGCCCAGACCCATCTCATGGGCGATGATCAATGGCGCGGCATCCACCAGCGGCATGTATCCAACAGGCAGCGTCACCGTCTTCATGACAACAGCCCCGACGCGGTCACCAGCGCTTCGGCCACTTCGGCGACCCGGCGGCCCTGGTCCATCGCGGCCTTGCGCAGCAGGGCATAGGCTTCTTCTTCTTCAACGCCGCGCGCCTTCATCAGCAGACCCTTGGCGCGGTCGATCACCTTGCGTTCTTCCAATGCGCGTTTGGTTTCGGCCAGTTCGCGGCGCATCTGGCGGACCATTTCGAACCGCGCGATGGCCGCATCCAGCACCGGCTTAAGGCGGTCGGGCTGCATCCCGTCCACCACATAGGCCGACAGCCCGGCCTCGATCGCGGATTTGGCAAGATCGCCCGCCGCCCCCGACACGAACATCGCCACCGGACGCTCCATCGGGCCCGAGGCCAGCGTCAGCTCTTCGAGCATGTCGCGCGTGGGGTTGTCGATGTCGATCAGCACCACATCCGGCGCCAGCGCCGCGATCTTGCGCGCCACGCTTGATACATTGCCAAGCACATGCACCTCATACGATCCCGATGCGTGCAGCGCATCGACAATGCCGATGGCACGTTCGCGGTCTTCTTCGACAACAACAATGGTCAATGGGTCAGCCATTGCCCCATGTCATCACGGCCGCCCCCAAGGACAAGGCACCACCCCGGCCCAGCCCCACGGACGCTGCGGAAAAAACGGGCAGTGCCCAATTTTCAGCCAGTTCGCGCAGAACCCCGCCCATTCGTGACCGCACCGATCCATGGTACACTGCGCCCGCGCATCGAAGGACAGCCCATGACCGGCCCAAGCCCCTTTGAGACCGACAGCCTCGCGCAATCCCAGGCCGAGATCCGCGCGCTGCGCTATGTCCGCGCCGCCGATCTGCTGGCGCGCGCCCGCGCCACCACCGACAGCGCCGCCCTGCGCCGGGCGCAGGCGGTGGCGCTTGGGGCGAGCGTGGAATATCGCATGCGACTGGCCGACGCGCTGCAGGTCATCCCCCCGCCCGAGATCTGCAGCACCTGTCTGCGGCGGCTCGACACCGCCAGCCGGCTTGACCCCACAATCGCAGACCTGCCCTGGAACATGGCGGTGCTGCACGGCCGGTTTACCGGCGACCACGCCAGCGCCGCCCGCGCGCTTGAGCGCGCGCAGGCGCTTGGCATGTCGCATCCGATGATGGCCCGCCTGCACCAAATGATCGCAAGCGATACCCCTGCCCCAACTCCTGGTCCCGGCCCCACGGCCGCGCTGCACAGGCTGCTTTTTTCGCTGATCGACCTGACCGCCGATGGCGACGGGCCTGCCGACTTCGACAGCATCCTGTCACGTGCCCGGCACCTCGCGCGGCAAGGCGCGGATACCGCAGTGCTGCATGCGCGCTTTGGCGCGCTGCGCAGCGCCTCTCTGGTCACCTCGGATGCGCTGGACTACGGGCTTGAATTTGTCTCATGCGCCGCCGATGCAGGCGAGGATCCGCAGGCCGCCCGCGATGCGCTGGCCGAGGTGACGGGCTTTCTGACCGACTTTTCCTTTCACATCTCGGGCACGCCCGCACCATCGGCTTCGGACCTGCGCAAAGCCGCGCGGCTGGCGCGGCGCGGGCTGGACATGGCGGCCGCATCCCCCGCCGATCTTGATCCCGACCGCCATGGCGATCTGTGGCTGGCCCTGGGTCAGGCGACGGGGCGCCCCGAAGGGCTGGACATGGCGCAGGCCTTTGATGCCTATGCGCGCGCGTTCAAGCTCAAGCGCGCCGCGGGCAACAGCGGCGATCAGGCCCGGCTGCGCGATCTGCTGACGCGTATGCTCGATCACGCGGTGCATATGGGGCTGAGCGCCGATCTGGGGCTTGGCAGCCTGGGCCGGGCCCGCAGCGCGCTGCAGGCCGGTTTTGCTGCGGCCAAGGTGGTGGGGGATCCCGACCAGATCCGCGCCATCGGGCTGCGGTATAACATGATCCTCAGCGCCGTGTCGCAGCCGCACGAAGCGCTGCGCGTGCTTGATGAGCTTCTGTCCGATCTGCCCGCCAGCGACGGGTTCGACCTGCGGCTGGAACGCGCCATGCGCCTGTCCGAACAGCGCGACCTGCGCGCCGCTCTGCGCGCGCATGAGGATCTGCAGGACCGGATCGCCGAACAGGACGCGGCCACGCGCTGCCTGTTCTGGAATTCCTATTACAACACGTTGCGCGATCTCGACCGGATGACAGACGCGCTGGCCGCCATCGACAGCGCCATCGCCGCCCAGCCCGACGACGCGTCCCGCTTTGGCCCGATGCTGCACAGCAATCGCGGGCGCATTCTGCTTGCCCTACAGCGCCCGGACGCCGCCGCCACCGCCCTGCAAAGCGCGCTGGATCTGATGACCGACGCCGGGGCAGGCAGCTTTGACACGGTGCGCATCGCGGGGCTGCGCGCACGCATCGCGCTCGATCAGGGCGATGCGCAGGCCGCACATGACATCTGCCAGGGCGCCATTGCTGCCCTGCAACAGCTGCTGACCAGAGGGGACGCCGATCCGCGCGTCTGGGTGTCGATGTTGCAGGAATGGAGCCGCCTTGACGGGCTGGGCCTGCGTTGCATGCAGCGGGCCGGTCGCCCGGCGACCGAGGCGCTTGCCTTTGCCGAAGCGGCCAAGGGACGGATGATGCGGCTGTTGACCCAAGGGTGCAAATCGGATCACGCGCGCCACCTGCAGGCAGACTGCATGGACCCCGCAGTTGACGGCGCGCGGGCCTGGGTGCGGGCGCATCCCGGCCGGCTGGTGCTGTCGCTCTTTTGCAGTTCGGACGGGATCATGCTGCTGCGCATCGCAGGGCCAAAGGGGGACGTGTCATACCGGACGCAGGACGGGGCCGGGTATGACCGGTTCCGCGACAACGTCTATTTCCCCTGGGAAGAGCTGACCGACTGGTCTCTGGACCGGGGCGTGCAACAGGCGCTGGCCGCACGCGGCGCCCCGCCCGAGCTTCTGCTGGGCGCGGCCGAAACCATGGGCGGGCTGATGCTCGACCGGTTGGGCAGCCTGCTGGATCATCTGGCGCCCGAGCTGCGCGCAGGCGGGCGCCAGATCGTGATCGTGCCGCACCGGGTGATGCGGTCACTGCCGCTGGCGCAGGCGCGGCTGCCGGGGGGCGCCTGCCTGTCCGAGCTGTTTGACGAGGTGTCGATCATCGACACGCTGGCAGATCTTCAGGGTCGCCCTGCGCCCCCCGGCACCGGCGCGCCGCGCCTGTTTCTGGATCCGGCGGGCGATCTGCCCTTTGCAAGGCTGGAACCGGGGCTGCTGGATCGGGCCGAAACGGCCATGGGCCCCGACGCCACGCGCGCGGCGTTCAGCGCAGCCCTTGCAGGCGCGGATCCGGTGCTGGTGTCGGCGCATGGCCAGTTTCTGCCCGACAATCCCTGGGCGTCATCGCTGGCCTTTGCCGACGGTCCTCTGACGCTGGCGGACCTGATGTCGGAACGCGACCTGTCGGCGCCCCTCATGATCCTGTCATGCTGCGAAGCCGGTCTGGCGCAACGCAGCAATTCCGACGAACCGTTCGGCTTTCCCGCGATCCTGCGGGCGGCGGGGCTTGCGTCCGTGATCGCCCCGGCCTGGCGCGTCGACGATCTGGCGACCTGCCTTTATGTTTCGCGCCTGCTGCAGCTGATCGCAGCCGGCATGCCACCTGCGCGCGCCACCAGCCGGGCGGGCCACTGGCTGCGCGACCTCAGCGCGCGCGATGCCCGCAGCCATCTGGCCCGGCTGGCACGCCTTGCACCGGATCCCGGCACCCTGCCCGGACGCCGCGCGCTGGCCGAGCAGGAACGCTGGCTGTCCCATGCCTTTGACGGGCCGGAAACCCCGTTTCAGGCCCCCCTCTACTGGGCTGCGTTCCAGCATTTCGGCCTGCCTTCAGATCCCCCAAGCGACCCCGAAAAGGAGACCTGCCATGACCGCTGACAAGGTTGTCATCTTCACCGCCGACGCCGATGCGCTGCCTGTCGGACGGCCCACCTCGGCCCGTGGTGGGCCCGGCTCCGACCGGCTTGCCCAGGCGGTCGAGGTCAGCACCGACCTGATGGAGCGCAACGTGGCCGCCTTTGTCGAAAACGTGTCATCCATGATCGAGGCCGCCAATGCCGCCGCTGTGGGCGATGTGGCGCTGGATACCGTGGAAATCGCCGTGCAGATCGGCGCCGATGGCAAGGTCGGGTTCATGGGTGTGGGCGTCGGCGCCAAGGCAACATCAAGCATGAAGATCGTGTTCCGGCGTCAGGTCTGATCCGGCCCAAGACGTTCCCGGTTCAGCGCGGCCCGGTGATCCGTTCACGGCCCTGAAACCGCGCACCCCGCGCCATGGCGTGGTGGCGCCCGGCGCGCTCTTCACGCAGGTAGAGCCCGGCAAAATGCGCCGCTGCCACGCTGGCCCCCCGGATCTGCGGATCTCCGCCACGGGCGCAGGCCCCGAACTGTGCCTGCGGCAGGTCCAGATGCGACCAGTCGGACGGGCCGCAGCGCGCGTCGCCCTGCACCGCGATGACCCCGTCAAACCCCGCCGGATAGACCGCCCCCCCACGCGCCGAGGCCGACGCGATGATCTGTTTTCCGCTGTCCAGCACCGCCGCCACCGCCGCCGCCAGCACCGGGGCGGGATGCGCCATGCCAAGCGCACACAGAACCACATCCGCCGCGCCCTGCCGCGCCGCATCCAGCGCGTCGCAGATCGCGCGGGTGCTGGTGGCCAGCTTGCCGGGAAAGACCACGTAATTGTCGATGCGCAGATCCCCCGCCCCCTGGGCTGCGGCCAGCGCCATCTGCCGGGCATGCCGGGCGGCCGGGCTTTGGGCGGCGCGCGGGTGCAGATCGCAACAGGCGTGCTGCAGGTCAAGCCCGGCAAACCCCGCAGGCAACGGCCCGTCGATCAGCGCCAACCGCGTCATGCGGGCCGCTCGCTGAGATCGAGCACCTGGTCAAAAGCGCCATAGGCATCCGTTGCCGAATGGGTGGTGATGATGCGCGTGCTCTGGCCATAGCCGCGGTCGATAAAGGCGATGATCCGGGCCACACGGTCGGCATCGACCTCGGACAGTGCCTCGTCCAGGATCAGGATGTCAAAGCCGCGCATGAGCGCGCGCAGCAGGCACAGGCGCTGGCGTTCGCCCCCCGACAGGGTCAGGCCGTTTTCGCCCAGCATCGCATCGAGCCCCCCGGCCGAGCGAAAGCGTTCGGCCAGCCCCAGTTCATCCAGCAGGGTCCAGATCCGGGCATCGGTGTCGGGATTGTCCTGCATCGTGGTCGGCAGGAAGAGATTGTCGCGCAGGCTGCCCCGCGCCACAAAAGGGCGCTGCGACACAAAGGCCACGCGCGCCCGCAGCTGCGACAGGCTGAGCGCATCCAGCGGGACGCCCCCCAGCCGGATCTGACCGCCTGTCACAGCGCCCCAGCCCGACAGCGCCATCAGCAGGCTGGTCTTGCCGGTGCCACTGGGCCCGGTCAGCGCCAGTTTGCAGCCCTGCGGGATGTCACACGTTACCGGCCCGATCATGGCCCCGTTGCGCTGCAGCTGCACCGCGTCGAGCCGCAGCCCGCCATCCGCCGGGTCAGGCCCATCCACCGCATCCGCGCCCGGCGCGCCCTGCAACAGCCCGTCAAGCCGCTGCAGCGCCACCTTGGCGCGCGCCTGCGCGTGCCACAGCCCCAGAAGCGACTGCATCGGCCCGATCATGAACCCGACATAGGCAACAAAGGCGATCAGCGATCCCAGGGGCCAGTCGCCCCGGATGACCATGATCCCGCCCGCCACAAAAATGCAGGCGCGCATGCTGGCCGACAGGATCTGCGGCACCGCACGGGTGAATTCCAGCCAGCGCTGCTGCACCAGAAGCTGGTCGTTCAAAGCGTCCTGATCGCCGCTGCTGCGCGCCTGCGCCCAGTCGGTGCCGCCCGCGACCTGCAGCGCGGGCAGGCCGTGCAGCGCTTCGGAGAGGCCGGCGGTGAATTGTCCGCGCGCCCCGCGCACCCGGCCTGCCAGCCGTGTGGTGTGCGGCCGCGCCCAGGCCAGAAACACCAGCTCGATCGGCGCCAGAAGGGCCGCGATCAGCCCCAGTTTCCAGTTCAGCACCATCAGCATGGTGGTGCCACCCACCAGCCGCACCAGCGATGACGTGCCCCCAAGCACGGCGTTGAAGGCAAATTTCTGCACCTCGCCCGCATCGCCATCGACGCGCGCCAGAAGCTCTCCGGCGCGGTGCCCGGCAAACCAGCCCTGCGGTTTGGCAATCAGCGCCTGCATGAGCTGGCCCCGCAGATCGGCCAGCATCCGCACCGATGCCCGCATGTGAAGAATGTTGTTGAGCGCACCAAGCGCCACCGCCGTCAGCCCCACGGCAAACAGCATCCCCGCCCAGAAGATCAGCGCCTGGCTGTTGGCTGCCATCAGCCCCTGATCAATGAGAAGCTTGCTCAGATAAGGCGGGACCAGCCCGATCCCCGCCGCCACCAGCCCCAGCAGCAACAGCCGCCCAAGCTGGCCCAGATAGGGGTTCAGCACCGGCACCAGCCACTGCGCCGCAGACGCACCAAACAGACGCACCGCCGCCGACTGTGCCATCCGCACGGGCCAGGGGGGCGCCGGTGGGCGCCCCCCGGTTTGGGGTATCGCGGTCAGGCTGTCGCTCATCCCTGCGGGATCACCTGCAGCGTCGAGATCGACATGTCACCGCCCGACGGGACGCGCATTTCGCCGATCCGTTCCAGCGTTTCGGTGTCATAGACACCGATGTCATCATTGGTTCCGCCCAGGTAGACCTCTTTGCCATCGCTCGAGATGTTGATGACGTAATAGGTGTGCGGAAGGTCGACGCGTTTCACCAGTTCCTGGGTTTCCAGGTTGTGCTTGGACAGCTGCGTGTAGACGCCATAGAGGTGCTTGGGGTCCTTGTCGGTGCGCACGCCCGAGAACATCAGCACTTCGACGGATGCAAAATCGGCAATCTCGGTTTCGCCGGTAGTCAGATCCACGGACTGATAGCCCCAGACGAAATCGGCCAGCTCTTCCTGCGTTTCATCGGTAAAGAGCGCCGCCGTATACATCAGCATCAGCTCGTCATTCTGGCTGCCCGTGGGCCAGAAGGCCAGCACGTCCGGCGGGCTGTAGGTGGGTCTGTCCCAATTGGCATTGGCGATGGCGACCTCGGTTTCACCGCTGGCGGGGTCGATGCGGAAGACGTCATGCCCCGCGATATAGGCATCACCCTTGCGATCGGTGGCCAGCAGCGTCGACCGGCGCGGCGCAGGGTGCACGGCGATGGGCTGTGCATCCATCCCCGACCCGGTGTCGTAGACGGCAAATTCGGCCGGCAGGACTTCGTAGCGGTCCACCGATTTGCGCACCGGGTTGCGCACGGTATAAAGCTGCGATCCGTCCTTGGACACCGCCAGCGACGCGATCGAGCGGCGCGTCACGTCGTCCGAAGACTGGCGGGCAAAGAACACCTGTTCGCAGGTTTCGATATTCACGCCCACCACGTCTTCCCAGCGGTTCACCAGCACATAGGCGATGGTGTTGTCGGGCGACATGGCGATCACGCCGGGGATCACGTTGTGGCCCAGTGCGCAATCGGTCTTGACCGCGCGGGCTTCGGCGTCGAAGACATACAGATTGTCCGGGCGCGCCACCGTCACCAGCAGATCCCCCGCAAGGGCCGGCATGGCACTGGTCAGCACGCAGGCGGCGGCAGTCAGCAGATTTCTCATGTTCGGATCTCCTCAGGTGTCGGCATCATCGGGATAGGTGGCCCCAAGCGAGCGCCAGTCGCGCGCGGCATTTTCGGCCCCGTCGCCCCATTCCTTGTGGTTGACCATGATGTCGGGCACCTGCGCGGGCCACCAGCAGGGATCGGAACAGCCGTAAAGGTCGGCCTCCATCGGCTGGCAGAGCGCGGCCACGCCGCCAAAGGGGTCGACCTCCCAGCCCGGATCAAAGGTGGTGGCGCAGCCTGCGGTGACGGTCTGCATGGCGCGGACCTCGTCCATCTTGTCTTCGGCCGCGGCCTGCTGGACGCGTTCGGCCTTTTGGTTCATCGGTTTCATTTTCCAAACGCCCTCCGCGGCGAGATGTGATTGTGGAAGTATTCCGGCGCTTCGGTGATCAGGCGGGAATAGATTTCGATGCCGAAATCGACCCAGTCGCGCATCAGATCGCAATAGTGATAGGCCGGTTTCAGCGGGTCCGAGAAATGCGCATAGCTTTCGTGATAGCACCCGCCCGCGCACAGGTTGCGGATGCGGCAGGTGGCGCAGCCCTTTTCGGTGCGGTCCGACCGCGACTTGATGAAACTGGCCAGTTCCTTGCGGGCAATGCCGGTTTCAACGCTGCCGAATTCGTCCATTTCCGATCCGACAAAGCGGTGACACAGGTTCAGCGCGCCGTCATGGTTGACCGCCAGCATGCCCACCCCTGCCCCGCAGGGCAGCGCCTTGGAGCGGCCTTCCCACAGATCCTGCATCAGCTGATGCATGTTGGAAAAGCCGATATTGTTGCCCTTGATCGCCTCGTCCAGGAACCGCCGGCCAAGCGCCTTCATGCCTTCGAACACCTCGGACAGCTCGTCCCCATTGAGGTTGAACGCGTCCATGTCACCCGACGTCACCGGCGAAAACCCGACCTCGGCAAAGCCGATGTCGTTTTTCAGGTGATCCCAGATCTCATGGATCTGCGTGACCCCAGCGGTCAGCGTCACACGCACGCCCACCGGTTTCGACCGATAGCGCGACAGCAGCATGCGCGACTTGGCGGCCACGGCGTCATAGGTGCCCTTGCCCCCCACCGTCTTGCGGTTGAGATCATGCAGCGCCTTGGGGCCGTCCATCGACACGGTCAGGCCGAACTTGTGGGCATCCAGCCAGTCCACCAGATCTTCGGTCAGCAGGGTGGCATTGGTGGTCAGGCTGAAATTCACCGCCTTGCCCAGATCGGCGAAATGCGGTTCGGCCCAGTCCACCACCTGCCGGATCAGCGGCATGTTGGACAGCGGTTCGCCCCCGAAGAACACGATGTTATAGCTGTCGCGGTCGGGGTTTTCCTGCAACAGCAGCTCGACCGAGGCCCGCGCGGTGTCAAAGGCCATCTTCTGGCCCTTGGACGGGATCGCCAGATCCTCTTTGTAGCAGTAGGAACAGGCCAGGTTGCAGCCGGTGTTCACATTGAGAACGATCGTGGTCAGCGGAAAGTTCTCGATCTCGATGGGCGGACGCTCGGGTTTCAGGGGGCGCCCGTCATTGACGATGTCGAGCCCCAGAAACCCGTCAAGCCGTTTGGCGGCCTCGCCCGGATCGGAAAAGCGGCTGATCACGTCATCAAGCGAAAACCCCCCTTCCTGATCGGCGGCAAAATCAAGCAGCGCCGCATCCATGTCATCCATGGCAAACAGCGATGTGGTGGGAATGTGGAACAGCATGTCCTGCCCATCCACCTGTACGCGATGCGCATTGGCCGGTTGAAAGTGAAAATCCTTCATCTGATCTGTCCCCCGTTCAGCGCAGCGGCGGATCAATGAAACGCTGGACCGTCACGATCAGCGTGGCATCCGCGCTTTGGCCCATGGCATTGGCCTGAACCGTCAGCTCACCGGCATTGTTGGTGCTGAAGGGGCGTTCGCCATTGGGCCCGGCCACCGCCGGCATGAAGATGCCGCCATCGCCCATCTGCCCGGCATATTGCGCGTCCTTCATATGTGCTGCGTGCTCATGCAGGTTGTCGACGCTCCAGCTGGCGTCGACGCGACCGATGCGGATGTCATCGTCGGTCCCTGCCACGCCATCGGCGCCGTTCCACATGCCGATCGCCCTGAAATGCGCCGGAAAGACCGCAGGCCCGGTTTCGGCCCCACCACCCACGCGGGCGATGGTAAAGGCCGGTTCGACCACGATGCTGTCAAGCGACGCGTAATGCGCGATCTCGCCCGTCGCGTCGCCTGCGGCAAAGCCGACCGTGCCGTTGCCTTCGGTGGCCAACGTCAGCGCTGCGCCATGGGCATTGGCCGCAACCGTGGCATCACTGGACAGATCGTCCAGACCGGCCCCCACGACCTGCACCACCGCATCGCCTGCGGGCACGGCCGAAGGCACGGTGCCCAGGATCACGTCATCGGCATCGGCGCGCACGCCCAGAAGGCGACCGCCAAGGCTGTCCATCTCGCGCAGGAACTGGCGCCCGTCGAGCATGCCGCCATCTTCAGACACCGCCAGCACCTGACGATAGGTGTCGCCGCCAATATCCAGCGTGGCCCGCCATTCATACCCGGTATAAAGGTTCATCGTCCCCGACACCGGCAGGCTGCTGCCATCGGCGGTGATCAGATCGCCGCTCACCTCATAGGGTGAGGCATCGCCAGTCACCGACAGGGTGCCATAGACCTCGCCCGCGTCGGGCAGGTCGGTCAGCACAACCCAGTCCCCGGCAACAGCGGCCTTCTCTGCGCCCTGCCAGCTGTCCCAGTCGGCGGTCTGCAGCGGATAGGTTTCAGCCAGATAGGGGGCAATCTCTTCCTTGGCGATCTTGTACCATTCGCGATCCCGGCCAAGCGCCTGATATTCGATGGTGGGATAGTTGCCCACGTGGAAATCCACATGCAGCAGCCATTCTTCGGGGGTGCGGCGCTGCAGACCGACGCGGGCTTCGGTGTGGCAGCGGGTGCACATGGATCCCAGCGGTTCGGCGACGGCTTCGATCACGTTGGGTTCGCGCTCCAGCGCCCAGCGGAAGCCATCGGTCTCAGCCGGGGCGAGGCCCTGCGTGTCGGCCAGGTACTGCACGATGGCGCGGCGATCTTCGGGATCAAGATACATGCCATGCGACTGCTGCATGCGCACCACCGTCATCATCCAGCCTTCGGGCGATTTGCGCTGCCCGTCGATCCGGCTCAGCCCGGTTTCGGTTTCCGCATGGCAGCTGCCACAGGCATCAATGACAAGTTGTTCATCGGCCTGCGCCAGATGCGCGCCACCGACGGCCATCAGTATCGCCGCACTCAGGCAGCTGGTCTTGTATCGCATGATGGGGTCTCCTGTTGGATGTGGATCGCGGGCGTGTTGGCCAGCCCGCGTTGTGTGAACCAGCCGTGCAGCGCCTCGGCCTCGGCCGGGGAAAGATGCGGTGCGATGCTGGAATGAAATGTGGCGAGGTCGGGCAGACACTGCCCGCCCAGGCGGCAAAGGAGAGGGGCTATGTCGTGTCCCATGACATAGCCCGCTCCGCCCGGGTCCAGATTGGTCACCAGAACCTCGCCCTGCCGCAGCCTGCCGTTTTCGCACAGAACGCGCGGTTCGATCCAGGGTGCGTCCACCACCGGATGCGACGGCAGGCTGTCGGGCCACATGGCGCGCGTGTCCCAGAACGCGCCACCCTGTCTGCCTTCGGCATAGAAATCACGTCCGACACGGGCCTGTCGCCAGAATGTGTCGATGACGCGGTCATGATAAAAGCGCTGCGCCAGATCGGTCTGCCCGTCCAGAATGGCCCGCGCTAGCGGCACCGCCATGAGCGCCGATGATATTGCCCAGAACATGCCATGGCCCGACAGCGGATCCAGCGCCACCGCCGCGTCCCCCAGCGACGGGCAGGCGGGATCAAGCTGCGGGGTATTGAGCCGCAGCCCCGCATCGCTGACCACCGGGTGGTCCGGCAGGGCCGGTGCGTCTGCCCCAAGAACATGGTGCCACAGACCGGCGACACGGCCCTGCGCGCGATCCGCGCCCGACAGGGCCGACGCATCGCCCACGATCTGCAGCCAGTCGCGCCCATCCTCAAGCCGCGCGCGCCACGACCAGCCTCCGGGGCGGGCCTCGACGATGGATCCGGGCGCGTGATCGGGCGCGTGATCTGTCGTGGGTACAAACCCAGCCACGCTGACATTGTCGGGGCCTTTCCACTTGGCATCATCCGCAGCAGTGCGGCGCGGCGCCCGGCGACCGCGCGCGTCAAACAAGAGCCCCGCACACAGGGTCGTGCCATCGCGCAGATGGATCGCCCCGCCGGGCGCATCCACGGTCGCAATCGCCGCCGTCACGATCTGCACCCCGTCCTGTGCGGCCTGCCCCAGCAGGCCCGCATCAAAGACGTCGCGCCGAACAAGATGTTCGACATTCTGCGCCCCGCTGGACGCACCCCAGCGAACCTGACGCTGCGTGGCAGGCGCCACCCCATCGAGCGGCAGACCATTGGCGCGCAGCACCGAGCAGATGCGCGGCGACAGCCCTTCGATGCGCGTGCCCTGACGCGGAAGCGTGGCCAGACCCACGCGAAAGCCCGCCCGCGCCAGCAGGATGGCCGCAACCGATCCTGCCGGGCCGCCGCCTGCCAGCGCGATGTCGAACTCTGGGTGCCGAAGCCGGTGCCTTTGTGTCATGACCTTATTTCAGGTCAGACACGCCGCCGCGCTCAAGCACAGCGCCGGACAGCGATCCTACATTTCCGGACAAAGGCGATCAAATTTTTGCCGACGGGTCTGGCGATGTTTCAAAATCCTTGGTCCGGGCCGCGCCCGGATGTTAGATTTCTGGGATCATTCGGAGCCAGCCTCATGCCAGATCGATATGGTCCCAACATCGTGTCATCCGCCCTGTCGGATCTTGTGCGCGTCATTCATTCGCGCGGGGGCGATACAGCAGAGTTATATCACCGCGTCGGATTTCAAGGGGAACAATCGACAGAGACCCTGTGCCTGAGACGTTATGTCCAGTTCTCTGAGATGGCCGCGGATCTTCTGGCGCATCCCGAATTCGGGTGGGAGGTCGGGACCAAGTTCGACCTGCGCAATATGGGCCGGCTTGGCCATTTCATCCTGCAGGCGCCCACACTGGGGGCCGCACTGACGCTGATGTCGCGCGCCTTTGCCATGGTCCAGAGCGATTCCGTGCTGGATCTGAGCCTGTCCGGGGACGAAGCCACCCTGACCTATCGCATCCTCGATCTCAACATCTGGCCACGCCAGCAGGATGTGGAACTGACCCTGTCGGTGCTCTATGGACTGCTGGCGCGGGTCGCGGGGCCAGACTGGCGCCCGCTCTGCATCACGTTTGAACACGCGCCCAGCCCGATCTGGCAGAACCCGGTGATGGGGCCGCGTTGCCGGGTGGAGTATCTGGCAGCGGAAAACAGCATCCGCTTTCCTGCACGCCTGCTGGATCAGCCCATGCAACAGCAGAAAACCCAGCAATTCCTGTCCATTTCCACGGCGCTATCAAACGAAAGCCGCCGCATGGAACGCGCCGCCCCGGTGACGATCCAGGTGCGCCGCGAGATCCTCAAGCGATTTGGCCAGAGCAAGGTGGATCAGACGGAAATCGCCGGCACGCTTGGCCTGTCACGGCGCACGCTGCGGCGGCGGCTCGAAGATGAAAACCATTCCTTTTCCAAGATCCTCAGCGATTGCCGCGTCAAACGCGCCGAACACATGCTGGCGCTGCGCAACATCCCCATCGCGGCCATTGCCGACTATCTGGGCTATGCCGATGTGACCCCGTTTGAACGGGCCTTTCGCGCCGCCACCGGGCTGACCCCGGCGAAGTTCCGCAGTGGTCTTCCGGCTGTGGCTCCGGGGATTGCGGGGGACCTGTCGGGCGCAGATCATCGCTGGGCCTGACTGCCCAACAAACAGGCGAATGGCGGGCCCGCGCCCCTCATCCACCCGCGTTCAGGCGCCTTCCCTGGATCAGATCACACGAAATCAAGATCAAAGGCCGAACCGCCGCCAAAGCGCATCTGCTCGATGGCATAGGTGCTGCCGTAGAACTGATACTGGATCAGCGCTTCGCCCCCATCCCAGCTAAGCTTGAGATCGCGGTTCTCCACCCGTTCAAAGCTGACATCGTCGAGCCCCATCCCGCCCGGCAGAACCAGCACGTCGCCGGTGCTGCCGCTGCCGCCTTCATTGATCACATCGCGCCCTTCGCCGACGAAATAGAAATCATCGCCCTCGGCCCCGTAGAGCGTGTCATTGCCCGCACCGCCATTCAGGCGATCATTGCCGTCATAGCCATACAGCCGGTCGTCGCCATCCAACCCGAACAGCACATCATCGCGCGATCCGCGCGCTTCGCGGTTGCCGGACAGCGTTTCGCTGCCGCCTGTGCCGTCGGTGCGCAGCTTCAGGTTCGCGGTGTTGATCGTCCGGTCATCAAACGCGATGCGTTCGATCCCGTAGGCGGCGTCAAAGCCCTGATCAATGCGCACCGATCCACCGTCCCAGGTGACGTGGATGTCCCCATCAATGAGGCGCCGCATCACCACATCGGCCCGGTTCACGCCCTGAATGTCGACCACATCATTGCCATCATCCGCAGCCCCCCGGTCCGACACGAAATCATCGCCCGACCCGACCAGATAGCGATCGGCTCCGGTCGCCCCATAAAGGCTGTCATCGCCAAGCCCGCCATCCAGCGTGTCATTGCCGTCATAGCCATAGATCGCGTCATTCCCGTCAAAGCCGAGGATCAGATCGTCATGCGACCCGCGCGCTTCGCGGTTGCCATAAAGCGTGTCGTTGCCGCCGGTGCCATGGGTGGCCAGCCCCAGCATCTCGGTGGACAGGCCGCCATCGCCGAACGTGAAGGTTTCAATCGCATAGATCGCGCTGAACAGGTTGTCGATGCGCACCGACCCACCGGCCCATTCAACAACCACATCCCCATCGGACTGGCGGTGCATCGACACATCGCCTCGATCAAGCCCCCGGAACACCACCCGGTCATCGGCGTCCCCGGTCGTACCGCGATCCGAGATATAGTCGTGACCTTCGCCCACGAAATACAGATCCCCACCATCGGCGCCGTAAAGCGTGTCATTGCCCAGCCCACCAATCAGCCGGTCGTTTCCGTCATAACCATAAAGCCGGTCATCCCCATCCAGCCCGAACAGCGCGTCATCGCGCGATCCGCGCTCTTGGCGGTTGCCGTAGACCGTGTCGTCGCCCCCCGTCCCTTCGGTGCGCAGTTTCAGCGTCGCGGTGCCGATCGTCCGGTCGTCAAAGGCGATGCGTTCGATCGCATAGGTATCGTCAAAGCCCTGATCAATGCGCACAGACCCGCCGTCCCAGGTGACGTAAATGTCGCCATCCATCAGCCGCCGCATCACGACATCCGCCCGGTTCACGCCCTGAATGACGACCACGTCATCGCCACCATCCGCTGAGCCCCGATCCGACACGAAATCATGCCCGGCGCCAACCAGATAGCGATCTGCGCCGGTGGACCCGTAAAGGCTGTCATTGCCCAGCCCGCCATCCAGCGTGTCATTGCCGTCATAGGCATAAAGCGCGTCATGCCCGTCAAAACCCCGGATCAGATCGTCACGCAACCCGCGCGCATCACGGTTGCCATAAAGGGTGTCCGCGCCGCCGGTGCCATGGGTGGCAATCGCCAGAGCTTCGGTCGATACGGTCGCATCACGGAAGGTCAGGCTTTCGATGGCATAGCGGGGGTCGAAGAATTCGTTGATCAGAACCGACCCGCCCGACCAGCTCATCAGCACATCGCCGTCCGAGCGGCGATGCATCGACACATCCGCCTGATCGAGCCCCTGAAAGATGATCCGGTCATCAGGATCATCAGACGCGCGCCGGTCCGAGATATAGTCATGCCCGTATCCCACCAGATACGTGTCGCCCCCTTCGGCGCCATACATCTCGTCATTGCCAAGGCCACCGTTCAGGCGGTCATTGCCGTCATAACCATAAAGCCGGTCATTGCCGTCCAGCCCGAACAGCAGATCATCGCGCGATCCGCGCTCTTGACGGTTGCCGTAAAGCGTGTCGGCCCCGCCGGTGCCTTCGGTGCGCAGTTTCAGGTTGGCGGTGTTGACGGTCTGATCGGCAAAGGCGATGCGCTCGATGGCGTAGGTGCTGTCAAACCCCTGGTCGATGCGCACCGATCCGCCATCCCAGGTGACACGGATGTCACCGTCATTCAGCCGCCGCATCACGGTATCGGCGCGGTTCACGCCGGTGATCTCGACCACATCATTGCCGTCCGCAGCCGCGCCACGATCCGACACAAAGGCGTCGCCCGGCCCGACGACATAGCGATCCGCTCCGGCGGCGCCATAAAGGCTGTCCTGCCCGGTGCCGCTTTGCAGCGTGTCGTTGCCGTCATAGCCGTAGATCGTGCTGCCCTCGGGGTCGGCAGCGATCATGTTGGCGGTGTCATCGCCGTATTTGGTGGTCCGGCGCGGGCTGGTGACGGGCAGCGGCGTGATCGTTGACAAATCCACCAGCGTCCCGTCGGCAAATTCCAGCGTTTCCACCGCGTGGCCCGGCCCGGAAAAGAACGAATCCACGACAACCGAGGCCGCCCCCCAGCGGATCACCAGATGCCGCGTGTCGAGCTGCTCGTACCGCACATCGGCCGGATCCACCCCATCGGGCAGGACAATCCGGTCATTGCCGCCGGAATTGCTTTCATAGATGCGGTCGCCATCGCCCACCACATAGGTGTCGTCGCCATCATAGCCGTAAAGCCGGTCGGCACCGTCCAGACCTTCGAGCCTGTCATTGCGGCTGCCCAGATCTTCGCGGTTGCCATAGATCGTATCGACGCCGTTGGTCCCGCGTGTGGTCACCGCCAGATCGGCAATCTGGATCTGTTCGTCGCGGAATGCGATATGCTCGACCGCATAGCGGGCCTCAAAGGCACGGTCGATGCGCACCGATCCCACGCCCCAGTCGATCAACAGATCCCCGTCCAGCAGCCGGGTCAGCGTGGCATCGGCCCGATCCACCCCCAAAACGCGCAGCAGGTCATCACCGTCCGACAGATCAGCGAGACCCTGATCTTGGATATAGTCATGTCCCTGACCGGTGATGTAGATGTCGGCCCCATCTGCGCCATACAGGCTGTCATTGCCGGCGTCGCCGCGCAGACGGTCATTGCCGTCATAGCCATACAAGTTGTCATCGCCATCCAGACCAAAGATCGAGTCATCGCGGCTGCCATAGTCACCACTATTCCCGCGGAGCCAATCGGCCCCGTTGGTACCAATGTTCGAAAACCGCAGATCGTCCAGCGCAACAGTCTGGTCGGCAAAAACAAACCGCTCGACCGCGTCGCGCTCGTAAAAGGCCCGTTTGACCCGCACCGATCCGCCGTCCCAGGACATCAGCAACGCACCGAAGACATACCGGATCTCGACGTCAGCCAAGGCAACCGGAATGCGCGCCGTGTCGTCACCATCGCTCAGGTCTTTGGCGCCGCGATCCTCGATCGTGTCATGGCCGGCCCCCAGAATATAGGTATCGCCGCCCTCTGCCCCGGCAAGCAGATCGTCGCCCATCCCCCCATCAAGCACATCCTGGCCGTCATAGCTGTAAAGCGTATCATCGCCATCCAACCCCAGGATCGTATCGTTGTGGTCGCCCAGCTGAGCGAGATTACCATAGATCTTTTCGTCACCATTGGTACCGTGGGTTTCCACCGCAAGGGTGGTCAGATCCACGCTGCCCCGGTCAAAGCGTATGCTTTCAACCGAGTATCCTTCGACAAACGCACGGTTGATGCGCACCGATCCTTCACCCCAGTCGATTTTCAGCGTCCCCACAGCTGACCGCGTAAAGGTCGCGTCGCTCAGATCATAGCCGAACACCCGGATCCGGTCCGGGCCGTCCATCAGGTTGGTGGTGTAGTCCTGAATGTAGTGATGCCCGGTGCTCAGCCGATAGATATCTGCCCCTTCGCCGCCATAAAGGCTGTCATTGCCCGCGCCCGCATCCAGCACATCATCGCCGTCATACCCGTACAGCGTGTCATCGCCATCCAGCCCGAACAGCCGGTCATTGCGGCTGCCGCGTTCTTCGCGGTTGCCGTCCAGACGGTCATTGCCATTGGTGCCATAGGTGTTGGTGATCAGGGCCGCCATCTGCAGCGTGGCATTGTCAAAGGCGATCCGTTCGATCCCGTTGCGTTCGTCAAACGCCTGATCAATGCGCACCGATCCACCATCCCAACCGATCAGAAGATCACCATCCCCAAGGCGGCGCAGGGTGGTATCGGCGCGATCAACGCCCTGGATGCGGACAATGTCGATATCGGCGGCGGCGTCCACACCGCCACGATCCTGCACAAAATCATCGCCCTGACCGACAATATAGCGGTCGCTGCCATCGGCCCCGTACAGGCTGTCATCCCCCAGCCCCCCGTTCAGCGTGTCATCGCCATCATAGCCATAGACCGCATCATTGCCGTCGCGCGCCACCAGGCTGTCATCACGGCTGCCGCGCTCTTCGCGGTTGCCATAGATGCTTTCGGACCCGTTGGTGCCGCGGGTGATCATCGCCACCGCGTCAAGCGCCAGTGTCCCGTCGTCAAAGACGATCCGTTCCACCGCATAGCGCGCGTCAAAGGCATTGTTCACGATGACCGATCCATCGGCCCATGCGATCACCAGATCCCCGTCCGAGCGACGCTCGATCGTGGCCTCGTTCCGGCGCACGCCCTTGATGCGCAGCACGTCATCGGCGTCATCGGTTGCGCCGTAATCCGAGACATAGTCATCGCCGCCGCCCACGTAGTAGGTATCCGACCCTTCGGCGCCATAAAGGCTGTCATCGCCCGCATCGCCAAACAGCCGGTCATCGCCGTCATAGCCATAGATCCGGTCATTGCCCGCCGCGCCGAACAGCCGGTCGTCATGCGACCCCAGCTCTTCTCGGTTGCCATAGACCTGATCAGCGCCATCGGTGCCAAAGGTCCGCAGCGCCAGCCCCGCCACGGTGGCCGCGCCATTGGCAAACAGGATCCGTTCCACCGCATAGCGTTCGTCAAAGCCCCGGTCGATGCGCACCGAACCGCCCTGCCAGCTGACCATGATGTCGCCATCCAGCATCCGCGACAGCGCTGCATCGCCCCGGTTGATCCCGCTGATCATCACCCGGTCGATGGCGTCCGTCAGATCGGTTGTGTAATCCTGAATGAAATCATGCCCATAGCCCACGACATAGGTGTCGCCCCCGGCGCCGCCATAGCTGTGGTCATCGCCCAGACCCCCATCCAGCAGATCGGCCCCGGCATAGCTGTAGAGGTAGTCATTGCCCGCCCGGCCCCGCAGAATATCCTCGGCAGCGACCCCGCCCAGATCGCCGCGCATGCGGTCATAGTTTTCGGTGCCATATTGCTCGATCGGCAGGGTGCTGATGGCCCGCATCTCAAGGCTGCCATTGTCGCGCTGGCGCGCGATGCGTTCGATGGCATTGGCATCGGCCCCGAAATGGCCAGTGACGCGCACGGTCTCATAGGGTGTTTCGATCAGCAGGTCATTGGAATAGGCCAGCCGCGCCAGGGTAATGTCGTCAAACCCGAGCGTCTTGCGCAGCACCACGGTATCGGTGCCGCCGGTGTCGAAGATGACATCGTCATCCTGAATGAAATAGGTGTCGTTGCCCGATCCGCCCTGCAGGTTGTCGGCGTCGCGCCCCCCGACAATGCGGTCATTGCCGGACCCGCCCAGCAGGACATCCGATCCGTCGCCGCCGCCCAGCGTGTCGCGCCCGTCGCCCCCGATCAGAACATCCGCCCCGTCAAAGCCGCGCAGTCGGTCATCCCCCTTGAGCCCCAGAATCCGGTCGTTCGGGGTAAAGGCGTTCTGGTCGCCGTCGATCCGGTCATCACCCGACGTGCCCTTGATCCCCTTGGCCAGCTCGCCCAGGTCAAAGACCTGCGGGACCCCTTCAAAGCTGATCTTTTCGATCTCGCCATCGGGGCCAAAGAACCCTTCGACGCGAATGATCAGCTCTCCCCGCGCATAGATTTCCAGATCGTCCTGATTGTCGGGCGATCGCAGATAGGCCAGGTCGCGCGGCTCAAGCCCTGCGCCGATGATGATGCGATCCACGCCCGAGCTGTCGATATAGGTCTCGAACCCGCCGCGATAGATATAGGTGTCATTGTCGGGGCCGCCCTGAACCAGGTCATTGCCCGCCCCGCCGCTGAGCGTGTCATTGCCGCGCCCGCCCTGCAGGTTGTCATCGCCGCGCAGCCCGAACAGCCGGTCGTCGCCATCACCGGTGGACAGGTTGTCACGCCCGCCACCGCCGCGCAGATTGTCATCCCCGTTCGTGCCGTTCAGCCCAAGCGCCACCGGCGGATAGATCACGTCCAGCGCGTTTTCCACCGACACCGACCCGTGGGTCTGGGCCAGCGCATCCAGCCGCGCGCGATCGGGGGCGGACAGCGTGTCGATGCCCACCGCATGATCAAGCACCCGCAGGATCGACACCCAGACCGGGGCCATATCTGACACCTGCGCCGCATAGCCGGTCACCAGCGTTTCGAGCGCGTCAAAGTCGATCTCGAACGCGGCGCTGAACTGATCCTGTTCCCAGAAATAGATCGGCCGGTCGGCAAACAGCGCCTCGCCCATGCTCTGGACAAAGATCTTGGTCAGGGTCGCATTGAAAATCGTGTCAAAGGCGCTGGTCAGCGTGCGCCCGGCTTCGGGCGCGGGGTTGGGGCGTCCGTTCTGGGCAAAGGGGCGGTCGGTAAAGGCTTCGACAAAGCCCAGCTCGCGCCCGTCCACATAGCGTCCGCGCGCCTGCGGGTCGATGTCCTGCACCCCCGCCCAGCGGAACATCGCGGCCTTGAGCTTGCCTTCCAGATCGAATTCGGGGGCAAAGACCCGGTCTGCGGGCGTATCCGCGATTTCAAGGATCATATCGCGCAGGGTTTCATCCAGCGACATGGCCGCGCGCAGATCGGCAATCACCCCATAGCCGCGCACCTGCGGCAGCGACTGGGCCAGCGCGTCAAAGGGCACGTCGCGGCCCAGACGCGAATTCAGGTTGTCATAGGCAAACCACGCATCGACGATCTGGTGACTGGCGCCATCGGTGCCCACATAGGTGCTGCGATGGGTGACCGCATTGCCCGCGATGGTTTCGCTGACCAGCGTCGCCCCCAGATTGATACGCGCCACCCCTGCGGTGTCCAGGCTGAACAGCTCGCCCGCATCCGACTGCCCATTCTGGTCAATGTCGCGCCAGACCTGCAGGCTGTCGAATGCGTCATCATCCGACGAAATCCAGCCGTCATTGTTGGAATCGAGCACCGACAGCACGGTAAACCCGTCAACCGTTGCGGTGCCGAAGAGTTCCGAATGATCGTCGATGCGGCCATTCAGATTGGCATCAAGCACCAGCAACCCGTCATCGGCCCCGACCCAGCCCGAGCGTTCGCGGAACCCGTCAACGTCGATATCCCAATAGACCGCCCCTGCACTGCCCAGCCCGGTCAGTTCAATGCCGTCCCCATCCAGATCCAGCACCAGCGGCGACGCTTCGGTGCGCGCGCTGCCCGACCGGTCGGATGCATCCTGTGCGTCTTCGCCCGCATCCTGATCGTCGCCGTTCCACCAGTCCTTGAGATCCTGCCACAGATCCGACGCCCCTTCGGTCACGTCGTTCACCGCATTGCTGAGATCCTCGGCCCGGTTGCCAACCCAGTCTTCAAGCGCGGTGGACGCGTCTTCGAACCCATCCTTGATGCGATCACGCTGCTCTTCAAGCCAGTCACCGGCCGTGTCCCACAGCTCCTGCCCGGTCTCGGAAATGTCCGACCAGCGGTCATTCAGCCATTCACCTGCCTCGTCCACAGCCCCGGCCACGCTGTCCTTGGCGTCTTGCCAGAAATCGACGACCTCCTGCCCGAACTCGCCCGCGCGATCCTTGACGTAGTCATAGATATCCGAAACCTGCTCGGCCTTGGCATCGGCCCAGTCGGAAAACTCCTGCGCCCTGTCACCGGCCCAGTCGCTGAATTCGGTCGCGCGATCAGACATCCAGTCGGCGGCGCCATCGACAATTTCGTCAAAGCTGGCGCGCGCCGCATCAAGCTGTTCGTCGGTCCAGTCGGTGATGTTGTCCCAGTTTCCTTCGACGAAATCCCACGCCTCGGCCACCGCATAGCTGGCCCCGGCGGCCACCACGCCCACGGCCAGCGCCGTGCCCCAGGCCGGTGCCGTGACACCGGCCGCCGCAATGCCCGCCGTGGTCAGGGCCGCCGCCCCGGCTCCTGCCGCAATCGACGCGCCCTGTTTGAAGATCTCGGACACCCAGTTTTCGCCATTGCGATAGTCGTTGTAGACCGACGCCCCGGCCAAAGCCGCATCCAGCAGCGGACCTGCCTTGACGTTCTTGATCAGCTTGAAATCGTCAAGATTGTTCAGCGCCTGCGCCCCATTGCGCAGATAGCCCTGAACACCGGGGCTGTAGCGGGCCAGATCTTCGATAAAAGGGGCAACGCGTTCGACCGCACGGTTGCCGCCCTGTTCATAGACCTCGCGCACAATCGCGTTGATCTCGTCCGCGAACTTGCCCGTTTCGGTATCCTTGAGCGCGTCGATCAGCCCCTTGAACCCGCCCGCCTCATTCGCGGCCAGCACATCAATCCAGTCGACCCCGCCATTGGTGTAACCATTGGTCGAGGACGTATCGGAACTATTGGAAGAGGTCATAAGACAAAAAGCCGTTTACAAATGAGCAACACGCAGCTGTTTCAAGAACAAACACCGCTCACTATTAACTACATTGCAATCAAATTTGTGTCACCCATGTAAAATCCGATAGTACATCGTTCAGAATATTCTACGTAGAAAGTACCGATTATGACCAAGCCCGTTACCAATCCTGCCACCCCCGATACCGATGCCGACACACCACCCAAAGACAGCTTTGGCGAAGTGATCGGCGCGGCCTTCTGGCTGGCGGCGCGATCCCGCGATCACCGCGACATGCCCTTTGGCGCGGTGGCTGATGCCATTCTGGCGGGCATCGACAGCCGCCAGTTCCGCCTGTGGCGCAAGGATGGCGCACCGCTGGCTTTTGTCAGCTGGGGGCTGCTGGACGAGGCCGCGGAACAGCAGTTCCGCGCGGGCGGACGGCTGGACAGGGATGCGCTCAGCTCGGGCGACCGGGCCTGGGTGGTGGCGGTGATCTCGCCCTTTCTGCCGGGCGAGGTGGTGCTGAAGGACCTGCGCGAGACGCAGTTCAAGGGCCAGTCACTGATGGCGCTGGTGTAACAGCGGGCATGGCACGCTCGGACCGTTCGATGATCGCGGCACTTGCGCGGCTGGCGGCCGTGGCGCTGCTGGCTTCCATGGCGCTGCCGGCCTGGCTGGATGGCAACATGGCGCAGGCCCTGTTCATCCTGTCCTTTGCCGGGGCGGCCCTGATCGGGGTGCTGCTGCACGGGATGACCCGTCCGCTGGTCGGGTTCGAAACCGTGCTTTTGCTGATCCTTGCCGCGTCGGGTGCCATCGCGCTGACGCCGCTTCTGATCCTGCAGATGCAGGGGGCGGAGTGTTCGGCGCGGCCCGCCGCGCTGACCTATGTCACGATGATCGCGGCCGCAGCGCTGATCCTCAGCCTGATCCTGCAGCGGCGCGCGCGCGCCGTTCTGGCCGTGACCCATCCCGACGCGCGCGCGCCACTGTCGGTCTGGCTGCTGCTGGGGCTGGCGGCGGGGCTGGCGCTGTTTCTGGGGCTGGCCTGGCTGCAGATCGCGCAGGCCGCCTGTGGTCCGCTGCCCGATGGGCGCGGGATGGTGCTGATCTATGCCGCGCCGTTTGTGACCCTGGGCGCGGCGGCCTATGTGAATATGGCCGTACTGCACCGGCGCCGGGACAGGATCTGACCCGGCACCCACGCGTCAGCGCTCGAACACGATCACAGATTGCATGCCATCGACGACAAGCTGGCGATCGGTGTTCCATACCCGCATCCCCTGCGAACTGAACCCGTCGCCCGCCGCGCTCAGCCGGTTTTCCAACAGCCACCAGCCATCGGTCGTGCGCGGCGCATCCGTCAGCAGGTTCACGATCCAGGTCATCGACGAATTCACCGCCGGCCGTTTCAGCATCGGAAACACCGCAGGCGGCAGCAGATCGGCCACCGCCATCACACCGGGCACGCCACTGCGCACCTGCGGATCGACATGGCGTGCCCAGACCCGCAGCACCCCTTCGGGCGCGCCGGAAAATGGCGGGTGGCCATCAACGACGCGCACCTCGAACTGCCCGAAAAACGCAGGTGTCAACGCCGCCGCACCTTGCGGGAAGGGCGGCGCATCCTGCGGATCGGGGGCGGCGCGTGCTGGCAGATCCACCTGCAGCCCGCCCGGCTGGGCCTGACCAAAGGACAGCGTCGCCGTCGCCGCCACGGCTCCACCGACATCGGCGCGCGCGCTGATCGTGGTCACGTTGCGCCCCGCCCGCAGCACCGACGAGCGCACCACCGGATCATCGGTCACCGGCGCGGTAAAGTTGATCAGCGCCGAGCGCAGCGGCGGCAGATCGTCATGCTGGCGGCGCACGCCTTCGGCCAGCAGCGCGGCGGTGAACCCGCCATAGGCCGTGCGGCCCTGTTTCCAGTTCGCGGGCGCCGGAAACCGCAGCCCGTCCCCGTCCGGCGCGGCTGCATCGAACACCTGCGACAATGTGGGTTCTGTCATGATGTGGTCCTGTTCAGCAGATGGGACAGATCAGCGGGCGCCAACGCGCGCTGACAGATCAGCAAAGGCCGCGTCATATTCCGACCGAAGCTGCGCCACCAGATCGGCAGCGGGCTGCACCTGCTTGACCGCGCCAATGCCCTGGCCCGCGCCCCAGATGTCTTTCCAGGCCTTCTTTTTGGTATTCCCGCCCGAGCCGAAATCCATCTTGCTGGGATCGCTTTCCGGCAAGTCGTCGGGATCCATTCCCGCCGCCACGATGGACGGGCGCAGGTAATTGCCATGCACCCCGGTAAAGAGGTTGGAATACACGATGTCTTCGGCCCCCGATGCCGCGATGCAATCCTTGTAGCCTGGCACCGCGCGCGCTTCGGTCGTGGCGATGAACGCCGACCCGATATAGCCCAGATCCGCCCCCATCGCCTGCGCGGCCAGGATCGACGCGCCCGACGCGATCGCCCCCGACAGCAGCAGCGGGCCATCGAACCATTCGCGGATCTCGCGGATCAGGGCCATGGGCGACTGTGTGCCCGCATGGCCGCCGGCCCCCGCCGCCACTGCAATCAGGCCGTCGGCCCCTTTTTCGATGGCCTTGCGGGCGAAGGTGTTGTTGATGATGTCATGCAGCACGATGCCGCCATAGGAATGCACGGCGTCGTTGATCTCGGGGCGGGCGCCCAGCGATGTGATGATGATCGGCACCTGGTATTTCACGCACAGCGCCAGATCTTCTTCCAGCCGGTTGTTCGACCGGTGCACGATCAGGTTCACCGCGTAGGGGGCCGCCGGGCTGTCGGGATTGGCCGCGTCATGGGCCGCCAGCGCATCGCGGATCTGGATCAGCCAGCTTTCAAAGCTTTCGTCGCCGCGCGCGTTCAGCGACGGGAAGGATCCGACCACCCCCGCCTTGCACTGTTCGATGACCAGCTCGGGGCCCGAGATGATGAACAGGGGCGATGCGACAGCGGGCAGTCTGAGCGTTTCAGCAAGGATATTGGGCAGTGCCATTCTTGGTCCTCATGGGTCTTGAAGTGGGATACGCCGTCTGGCGAGGCGGCCGGTCAGCAGACCGGCCCCGGGCGGGGGGCGCAAATCGGGTGTGAAACGGGGATGCGGGGCGGGATCATTCCAGTGACCCCAGCCGCTTGCGGGCCGCCGCGCTGGCGCCGGGCCCGGCCGCAACCTTGCAGCGGCTGTCCCCGAGCGCGGGGTTCAGAAGGTCATCGAGCCCCTCAAGCTCTGCGCCGGTCTGGCGATGGATGACACTGTTGGGCGCCTGCCCGTCGGGATAAAGATGTTCATTGCTCCACAGGATGATGGCCGCCATCAGCGGGCGCAGGCTCTCGCCCTTGGGCGTGATGTGATAGGCATGGCGCGCGCCCACCGTCCCGACGTCGACCTTTTCCAGGATGCCATGGGCCACCAGGGTCGACAGGCGTTCCGACAACAGATTGCGGGCCGCGCCGGTATTGCGCTGGAATTCGGAAAAGCGGGTGCTGCCATACAGCGCTTCGCGCACGATCATCAGGCTCCAGGCGTCTCCAAAGAGATTCAGGAACCCCGCGATCGAACATGTCTGCCTGTGCTTGCCTGCCATATGTCCCTGCGTCATTCGCCCTGCCATGCGGTGCAATCTGGTTGAATTCCTAAACCATACCGCCTTAAGGTTTAGAAATAGGACCAAAAGAGGGGCTTGCCAAGTCGATCGGCAGGGGGTTCGGGGGGATTTCGCGCAACGCAGGGGGCATGACGCCACGTTGCCGCCTTCGGGCCGACTGCTGCCAGACGCGCGGCCCCGCAGCTCGGACGGAGACCTAAATGGATGACCCCAAAGGCGTTTGCCTGATCATTGGCGCGGGCGACGACACCGGCGCCGCAATTGCACGGGCCTTTGCCCGCGACGGGCTGACCGTCTGTCTGGTGCGCCGCGACCGCCATGCCGACGCGCTCGAAGCGCTGGCCCAGTCGATCCGCGACGAAGGCCATTCGGCCGTGGCCTGCCCGGCAGATGCCCGCGACGAAGACGTCATGACCGCGCTGTTCGACCGGATCGAAAGCGAGATCGGCCCGATTGAGGTTGCGGTGTTCAACATCGGCGCGAATGTCCGGTTCAAGCTGACCGAAACCAGCGCACGCGTGTATCGCAAGGTCTGGGAAATGGCCTGTTTCGCAGGCTTCCTGATGGGCCGCGAGGCCGCCACCCGGATGCTCAGCCGCGGGCGCGGCACGATCATCTTCACCGGCGCCACCGCCAGTGTCCGGGGCGGGTCGATGTTTTCGGCCTTTTCGGGAGCCAAGCATGCGCTGCGCGCGCTCGCCCAGTCCATGGCGCGCGAACTGGGCCCGCAGAATATCCACGTGGCCCACACCATCATTGATGGTGCCATCGACAGCAGCTTTATCCGCGACAATTTCCCCAATGTGGATGACCTGCGCGACAAGGACGGGATCCTGAACCCCGACCATATCGCCCAGAACTATGTGATGCTGCATCATCAGCCGCGCAGCGCCTGGACGCACGAGCTTGACCTGCGGCCCTGGTCGGAAAAGTGGTAAGGAGTCCGGACATGACCGTCACCGTTGATTTCATCTATGATTTCGGAAGCCCCAACGCCTATCTGTGCCACAAGGTGATCCCCGACATCGAAGCCCGCACCGGCGTCAGCTTCAACTACATCCCCTGCCTGCTGGGCGGGATCTTCAAGGCCACCGGGAACATGGCCCCCGCCTTTGCCTTTGCCAAGATCAAGGGCAAGCTTGACTATGACCGGATCGAAATCGACCGGTTTGTCAAAACCCACGGGCTGACGGACTATCGGTTCAACAACCATTTCCCGGTCCAGACCCTGCTGATGATGCGCGCCGCTGTGGCCGCTCAGATGGCGGGCCAGCATGACGCCTATATCGAAGCCGGCATGCGCGCCATGTGGGAAGAGGGGCTGAAAATGGACGACCCGCAGGTCTTTGCCCAGGCCATGACCGATGCCGGGCTGGACGGCGAGGCGCTGCTCGCCCGCAGCCAGGCCCCCGAGGTCAAGGCACAGCTGGTCGCCAACACCGCCGCCGCCGTGGAGCGGCGCGTCTTTGGCATCCCCAGCTTCTTTGTGGGATCCGAGCTGTTTTTCGGCAAGGAACGGCTGGGCCAGGTCGAAGACGAAATCCGCGCTCAGCTGGCCGCGACCTGACGGCGGCCCCCGCCCCATCCCCTGCGCCAGCCACAACTGACGCAACGGAGCACAAGCACGCGCGCCGGGTTCTGCTTATCAAGACATCATCGCTTGATTAATCGACCCGGCGCGCCGAAAACACGATGCGGCCAGATGCCGAACCGGAGGACACAATCATGACCAACCCCGCGCCCAAGAACGGGCAGATCATCGTCGACGTCGCCGACGGCGTGCTGACCCTGACCATGGACAATGTCAGCAAGAAAAACGCCATCTCGCGCGAGATGTATCTGGCAATGAAAGACGCGCTGGACGCGGCCGCCACCGATACGTCGATCCGCGCCGTGCTGCTGCGCGGGGCCGGTGGCGTGTTTTCGTCGGGCAATGACGTTGCAGGCTTTGGCGCCCCCAACGGCGAGGTGCCCGCGCCGGTGCAGTTCGTCAAATCGCTAGTGAAATTCCCCAAGCCCATCGTCGCCCAGGTCGAAGGCCTTGCGGTGGGGATCGGCGTGACGATGCTGCTGCATTGCGACATCATCTATGCCGCCGATGACACCAAGTTCCGGATGCCGTTCGTCAATCTTGGCGTCGTCCCCGAGGCCGGGTCGTCGTTCCTTGTCCCGCGCCTGATGGGCGCGGCCAAGGCCGCCGAGCTGATCCTTCTGGGCCGGCTGTTCTCGGCCGCCGAAGCCGAAACGCTGGGCCTGATCTCGGGCGTTCTGCCGCAAGCGGATGTTGCAGGTGCTGCCGAAGACGCCGCCGCCGCGCTGGTCAAACAGCCGATGGGCGCAATGATGAAATCGCGCGCGCTGATGCGCGATGTCAACGGCGACGAGATGGACGCGCGCATCGAACGCGAATTCAAGCTCTTTTACGAAGGGCTGCAGGGCCCCGAATTCGCCGAAGCGTCGCGTGCGTTCATGGAAAAACGCGAACCGGACTTTTCCAAGATCACGGTGTAACGCCCCCTTGGCGACCGGGTCCGGCGGCCCGGTCGCGCACGATCTCCACTGAATGGCAGTCCGCATGACCCAAGACATCCAGAGCCCCGACCGGATCCCTGACGCAGACATCCCTGCGCTGGCCGATCATCCCGATGCGTTCTGGAAGCGTTTTACCGTCACGCAGGATGATCTGGACGGGTTCCATCATGTGAACAACGCCGTCTACCTCAAATGGATCGACGCCACCGTCTGGGAACACACCCGCCATGTGGGGCTGGACGAACAGACCTGTCTTGAGCTGGAACGCGGCATGGCAGCGGTGCGCCATGACATCCGCTATCTGTCGTCCGCCTATCTGGGGGACGAGGTCGTGGTCTACAACTGGGTGTCATCGAACGACAACAAGCTGCGGTGCAGCCGGGTCTTTCAGATGCTGCGCCTGTCGGACCGCAAAACGATCCTGCGCGCGCAATCCGACTATGTCAGCACCAACCTGACCACAGGCCGCCCCGTGCGCATGCCCGAGATCTTCAAAACGCTCTACGACGTCAAGGCCCCGCCCTACTGGTAAGCCCCGCCGCGTGTTGCGCGATCGGGTCAGATTGCGGCGAAGACCCTTTGCGCCTGCCCCGGCGGGTCGGACCACCCGAGCCTTGCGCCGGCCCACAGACTGGCCGCCACCCCGTTATTGGACAGCACCCCACAGGCCGCTGCCTTGTCGGGGCAGACATAGATCGCGCATGTGGATCCCGCCGTTCCGCCGCTGGCATGGATCATACGCGGCCCGCCGCCGGTCGGCGTCGTGGCCATCCAGCCCGCACATTGCGCGGTGGGCGCCATGCTGTCCCTGCGCCCCAGACCGAAAATCGGCAGGGCCGATCGGCAGATCGCATGATCAAGCAGTGTCTCGGGGCCCGACAGCGCCGCGATCACGCGGGCGCAGAACCGCACCAGATCCCGCGCCGATGACCGCAGACACCCCGCACCCGCCAGCGCCTGGAACAGCCAGGGCGCCACCGCCCTGCCCCGCGTGGTTCTTGGCTGCATGAACCGGGTCTGCAGATCCGGATGCGGGCCGCCCGTCGTATCCGTCAGGCCAAGCGGATCAAGCACCCGGTCGGCCAGCAGATCCACAAAGGGTCTGCCTGCCTGCATCGCCATCGCCTCGCCCAGAAGACCCGCACCGAAATTCGAATAGACATGGCGCGGTGCCGGTCCCGGGTCGCGCCCCGACCACGCGCCGAACCAGGCAAGAAGATCGGACCGCGAAAACGTGGCATAGGGGCCATCGGGCATGGGGGTGATCGCCGCCTTCCAGAGCGGCATGTACAAAGGTGGCAGGCCGCTTGTGTGCGACACCAGGTTCTGCGGCGTGATCCAGTGCGGAACATCCGACAAATCATCCGACATGTCGCGCAGCGGTGCGCAGGGATCGACCGTGCCGTCTTCGACCAGCAGGCACAGCAGAATGCCGGTGAAGACCTTGGTGATCGACCCGATTTCAAAGATCAGCGCGTCGCAGGGCCCCTGCGCATCAACCGCGTCAGCCTTGATGAACCGCGCGTCCCCGCTTTGCAGATCAAAGCCCACAACCGTATGGGCGGGGCCCTGAAGGGGCCGCATCATGGACCGCAGGTGGTCGGTCCGCTGTTTCATGTCCATGACGCCCCGCCAAGCTGACCCGTCGCGGGGCAACACTGACAAGACAGCATCGCAATGGCCAGTTGCGCGCCATGCCACCAATTGCCGCGATCGCGCTGCGCACAAGGTACGAGCCAAGAAAAAACGGGGCGCGACCAGCGCGCCCCGTTTGGGGTATTCCCCAATGTGACCGGCGTTTACTGCCAGGATTTGATCAGCTCGTCATAGGACACGGTGATCGGGTCTTCGTTTTCGTTCTCAAGCTTGGGATAAGGTGCGCCGGGCTGCGACAGCCAGTATTCTGCGTCCTTTTCCTCGTTCAGCTTGGGGCCGATGTCGCCCTGAACACCTGCGCGTTCCAGACGCTGCAGCACACGCTCCTGATCGGCGCAGAGTGCATCCAGCGCTTCCTGAGGTGTCTTGGCACCCGACATGGCGTCACCGATATTCTGCCACCACAGCTGCGCCAGCTTGGGATAGTCAGGCACATTGGTGCCGGTGGGCGACCACTGCACCCGCGCGGGCGAGCGGTAGAATTCCACCAGACCGCCCAGCTTGTCGGCACGATCGGTGAAGTGATCGCTGTCGATGGTGCTTTCGCGGATGAAGGTCAGACCGACATCGGACTTTTTCAGATCCACCGTCTTGGAGACCACGAACTGGGCATAGAGCCATGCCGCCTTGGCGCGATCCACCGGCGTGGATTTCATCAGCGTCCACGACCCGGCATCCTGATAGCCGATCTTCTGGCCATCTTTCCAATAGGCGCCATGCGGGCTCGGGGCCATGCGCCATTTGGGGGTGCCGTCTTCGTTCATGACCGGCAGGTCGGGCTCGACCGTGGCGGCGGTAAAGGCGGTGTACCAGAACATCTGCTGGGCCACATTGCCCTGTGCCGGGATCGGGCCAGCCTCGGAAAAGGTCATGCCGGCGGCGGCGGGGGGCGAATATTTGTCCAGCCATTCGATGGCCTTGGTCACCGCATACACGGCCGCGGGCGAATTGGTCGCGCCGCCGCGTGCCACGCAGGATCCGGTGGGCTGCGAATTCTCGTTCACGCGGATCCCCCATTCATCGACCGGCAGGCCGTTGGGTTCGCCGACATCGCCCATGCCGCCCATGGACATCCACGCATCGGTATAGCGCCAGCCAGCGACGGGTCTTTCTTGCCATAGTCCATGTTGCCAAAGACTTCGCCTTCGACACCCAGATGGCTCAGGTCACGCCCGGTGAAGAATTCGGCGATGTCCTCATAGGCCGACCAATTCACCGGAACGCCCAGATCATAGCCATAGGCGTCCTTGAAATCGGCCTTGTTCTTTTCGTCGTTGAACCAGTCATAGCGGAACCAGTAGAGGTTCGCGAATTGCTGGGTCGGCAGCTGATACAGCTTGCCATCGGGACCGGTGGTAAAGCTGGTGCCGATGAAGTCATCCACATCCAGCGTCGGCAGCGTCACATCCGCGCCTTCGCCCGCCATCCAGTCGGTCAGGTTGCGCACCTGCTGATAGCGCCAGTGGGTGCCGATCAGATCGCTGTCGTTGATATAGGCGTCATAGATGTTTTCGCCCGACTGCATCTGGGTCTGCAGCTTTTCGACCACGTCACCTTCGCCGATCAGGTCATGGGTCACCTTGATGCCGGTGATCGCCTCGAATGCGGGGGCGAGCACTTCGCTTTCATACTGGTGCGTGGCGATGGTTTCCGACACCACCTTGATGTCCATCCCTTCGAACGGCTTGGCCGCGTCGACGAAGAACTGCATCTCGGCCTCCTGATCGGCGCGCGACAGCACCGACAGATCACCGATCTCGGCATCCAGGAATGCCTTGGCGGCATCCATGTCGGCCAAGGCCGGACCGCTCAGCACGCCCAGAGCCAGCACCAGCGCTGTGCTCGATTTCAGCATGTCGTTCATTGTTTCCTCCCTCTGTTGTCTTGCATTGTTTCCTCCCTCTGTTGTCTTGGAAATAGTGGTCTTGATCCGGGGCACAGACATGCCCCGGCTGTTCTACACCCAGCGGAACACCGCCACGGCGTAAGCCAGGCAGACGATCAGCGCATAGGGCTGATGGTCACCGATGATCCCCAGCCAGCCCAGATTGATAAAGGCCGACCCCAGCAGCGTGATGAAAAGACGGTCTCCACGCGTCGTTTCCATCCCCAGCACGCCGCGGCGTGGCGTTTCGGGGAATTTGATTGCCAGCACCGTGAAGATGGTCAGCAGGGTGCCGATGCAGCCAAAGAACAGTGCCGTCGGTACGGTCCAGGCCATCCAGTCCATGATCTTGTCCTTTCGCTGAAGGTTACACGCGGCCCAGGGCAAAGCCCTTGGCGATGTAGTTGCGCACGAAATAGATGACCAAGGCACCGGGCACGAGCGTCAGCACCCCCGCCGCCGCCAGCACCCCCCAGTCGATCCCGGCCGCCCCTTGGGTCCGGGTCATGATGGCCGCAATCGGCTTGGCATCCACGGTGGTCAGGGTACGGCTCAGCAGCAGTTCCACCCAAGAGAACATAAAGCAGAAAAAGGCTGCGACCCCGATGCCCGACGAAATCAGCGGCATGAAGATCTTCACGAAAAACGTCCCGAAGGAATAGCCGTCGATATAGGCGGTTTCGTCGATTTCCTTGGGCACGCCACGCATGAACCCTTCGAGGATCCAGACCGCCAGCGGCACGTTGAACAGGCAATGCGCCAGCGCCACCGCGATATGGGTGTCAAACAGCCCCACCGATGAATAGAGCTGAAAGAACGGCAGCGCAAACACCGCAGGCGGTGCCATCCGGTTGGTCAGCAGCCAGAAGAACAGATGCTTGTCGCCCAGAAAGCTGTAGCGGCTGAACGCATAGGCCGCCGGCAGCGCCACGGTCAGGCTGATCACCGTGTTCATGACCACATAGATCATCGAGTTGATATAACCCGAATACCAGGCCGGATCGCTCAGGATCGTGGCATAGTTGGCCAAGGTCAGATCCTGCGGCCACAGCGTGAAGGTGTTCAGGATCTCGGTGTTGGATTTCAGGCTCATGTTGATGAGCCAGTAGATCGGCAACATCAGAAACAGCAGGTAGAGCGTCATCACCACGGTCGAGCCCTTGACGCGGATGCGCGGGGTCTTGCGGGCGCTGATGGCAACGGGTGCCGAAGATGCAGAAACGTCAGCCACGGGTCACGCTCCCTTTTTGTCCATGGTGGTCATGACGGTGTAGAACACATAGGCAATCGTCAGGATCACGAGGTTGTACATGAGAGAGAACGCCGCCGCCGGTCCCAGATCGAACTGACCAAGCGCCATTTTCACCAGGTCGATCGACAGCAGGGTGGTGGCATTGCCTGGCCCCCCGCCGGTGACAACGAAGGGTTCGGTGTAGATCATGAAGCTGTCCATGAACCGCAGCAGCACCGCGATCATCAGCACGCCCGCCATCTTGGGCAGCTCGATATAGCGGAACACGTTCCAGCGTGACGCCTGGTCGATCTTGGCCGCCTGATAATACGCGTCGGGAATGGACTTCAGCCCCGCAAAGGCCAGCAGTGCAACCAGCGACGTCCAGTGCCAGACATCCATCACCACAATGGTTGCCCAGGCCGCAAACACGTCCTGCGTATAGTTGTAATTGATCCCGAGCGCGTCCAGCGTATAGCCCAGCAGGCCAATATCCACCCGGCCAAAGATCTGCCAGATCGTGCCCACGACATTCCACGGGATCAGCAGCGGCAGCGACATCAGCACCAGACAGAAGCTCGACCAGAAGCCGCTTTTGGGCATGTTGAGCGCCACGAAGATGCCCAGCGGAATTTCGATCGCCAGGATGATCCCCGAAAACATCAGCTGTCGCCACAGCGCATTCCACATGCGTTCCGATTCCAGCATCTCGCGGAACCAGTCGAGCCCGGCCCAGAAGAACTGGTTGTTGCCGAACGTGTCCTGCACCGAATAGTTGACCACCGTCATCAGCGGGATCACCGCCGAAAAGGCCACCAGCACCAGCACCGGAAGCACAAGGAACCAGGCCTTGTGGTTGACTGTCTTGTCCATCAGGCGGCCTCCCCTTCCTGCAACCAGTCATTGACGTAGACATTGATCTTTTGCGGATCGAACCGGATCCGCGTCATGTCGGGCGTGATCACCGCGCCTTCGCTGGCGACGATGTTGATCTCGTTGCCAAACAGATCCGCGCGCACGATCTTGTGGCGGCCCACATCTTCGACGCGGCGCAGCTTGACCGGAAGGCCATCGCCATCGGTCAGCGACACGAATTCGGGGCGCACGCCGATTTCCACCTTGCCCTGCATCGGCCCATAGGCGCGGCCCAGATCCACCGTCGCGCCGTGCACATTGGCGCGGGTGCCGTCCACATCGGCCGAGATCACGTTCATGCCGGGCGAGCCGATGAAATAGCCGACGAAGGTATGGGCGGGCTTTTCGAACAGCTCTTGCGGGGTGCCGATCTGCACCACGCGCCCGTCATACATGACCACCACCTTGTCGGCGAAGGTCAGCGCTTCGGTCTGGTCATGGGTCACGTAGATCATCGTGTGACCAAATTCGTGATGCAGCGATTTCAGCTGGGTGCGCAGTTCCCATTTCATATGCGGGTCGATCACGGTGAGCGGTTCGTCAAACAGCAGCGCGTTCACGTCTTCGCGCACCATACCACGCCCGAGCGAGATCTTCTGCTTGGCATCCGCCGTCAGCCCGCGGGCGCGGCGGTCAAGCTCGTGCTCCATGCCGATCATCCGGCCAATCTGCTGCACGCGCTCGGCGATGTACTGCGCACTTGCGCCGCGATTGCGCAGCGGAAAGGCCAGATTTTCGCGCACCGTCATCGTGTCATAGACAACGGGGAACTGGAACACCTGCGCGATGTTGCGTTCGGCCGTGCTGGCGCCGGTCACATCCACATCGTCAAACAGGATGCGCCCCTGGCTGGGATGCAGCAGCCCCGAGATGATGTTGAGCAGCGTGGATTTCCCGCAGCCCGACGATCCCAGCAGCGCATAGGCATCGCCATCCGACCACACATGGTTGAGCTCCTTGAGCGCATAATCGTCTTCGGATGCCGGTTTCTTCAGATAGGAATGCGCCAGGTTATCAAGGGTGATTTTTGCCATGTCCGGGTCTCTCCTCAGGCGGCCAGCGCATAGGAAGCGGGCGCGACCAGATCGCCGTTTTCACCAAAGATGTAGACATGGCTGGGGTCGATATAGACGCGCAGCGCCGCCCCCAGATCCAGATCATGCACCCCGTGCACAAGCCCCACCCATTTTTCGCCGTGATGATCGAGATGCACAAAGGTCTCGGACCCCGTCAGTTCGGTCACCACCAGACGGGTTTCGAATTCCATCGCCTGCGGCGACTGGGCGCGGATCTCGACATGGTTGGGGCGGAACCCCGCGATATAGCGGCCATCGGCCAGATCGGCCATCGGCCCGGTGGCCGCCGCCGACTGACCATCGCCAAACATGATGCGTTGTCCCAGCTTGGTCACGTTCAGGAAGTTCATCGGCGGGTCGCTGAAGACCCGCGCCGTGGTCGCATCCACCGGCTGGCGGTAGACCTCGGGCGTGGGGCCGAACTGCGCGATCCGCCCTTCCCAGAGCGCCGCCGTATTGCCCCCCAGCAACAGCGCCTCTTCGGGCTCGGTGGTGGCATAGACAAAGATTGCACCGGATTCCTCAAAGATCTTGGGGATCTCGATGCGCAGCTCTTCGCGCAGCTTGTAGTCCAGATTGGCCAGCGGTTCGTCCAGCAGCACCAGACCCGCCCCCTTGACCAGCGCCCGCGCCAGCGCACAGCGCTGCTGCTGGCCGCCCGACAGCTCAAGCGGTTTGCGATCCAGCATCGGCGTCAGTTTCATCAGATCGGCGGTGGCCTTCACGGCGCGGTCGATCTCGGCCCGCGCCTTGCCCTGCAGCCGCAGCGGGGACGCGATATTGTCGTAAACGCTCATCGACGGGTAGTTGATGAACTGCTGATAGACCATCGCCACCTGACGGTCCTGCACCCGCATGCCGGTGACGTCTTCGCCATGCCACAGGATCTGCCCGCTGGCCGGTTTGTCCAGCCCCGCCATCAGCCGCATCAGCGATGTCTTGCCCGACAGCGTCGGCCCCAGCAGCACGTTCATCGTGCCCTTTTCCAGCGTCAGATCGGTGGGATAGATATGTGTCTGCCCGTTCACGACCTTGGATATGTTTCTCAGTTCAAGCGCCATGCCCTATCTCCCCAATTCCGCAGTGCGGGGCTGATCCAGCCCCAGACGCCTGTCCAGCCAGTCGCGCAGCTGTACCACCTGCGCCGCCGTCAGCCGCAGCCCCAGCTTGCTGCGGCGCCACAGGATGTCATCGACATCGCGGACATATTCGTTTTCAATCAGCCAGTTGACTTCGCGCTCGGTCAACGTCGCCCCAAACGCCTCGCCCAGATCCTCGGGCGCGGTCGCCCCGGCCAGAACGCGCGCCGCGTCGGTGCCATAGGCCCGCACCAGCCTCCGCGCCCAGCGGTCGTCCAGAAACCCGTGATCGCGGCGCAGCGCGGCCACAAGATCGTCGACCCCGTCGACCGGGAAATCTCCGCCCGGCAGCGCCACCCCGGCCGTCCACGGCCCCTTGTCCACGGGCAGCTCCTGGGCGATTTCGTCAAGCGCGCTTTCGGCCAGACAGCGATAGGTGGTGATCTTGCCGCCAAAGACATTCAGCGCGGGCGCGCCCCGGCTGCTGTCGCGCCGCAGCACATAATCGCGCGTCGCCGCAGACGCGCTGTCGGCCCCGTCATCATAAAGCGGGCGCACGCCGGAATAGGTCCACACCACATCGTCGGCCGCGATCGGCCGGGCCAGATACTGGTTGATGAACCCGATCAGATAATCGCGTTCTTCGGGCGTGCATTCGGGCGCGGTTTCGGGATTGTCGTGATCCTGATCGGTGGTGCCGATCAGGGTGAAATCGGTCTCATAGGGGATGGCAAAGATGATCCGCCCATCGGTGCCCTGGAAGAAATAGCACTTGTCGTGATCAAACAGGCGGCGGGTCACGATGTGGCTGCCGCGCACCAGCCGCACCCCGGCGCTGGAATTGCTCTTGATCGTGCCACGCAGCACGTCACCGACCCAAGGGCCTGCCGCATTGACGACCATCCGGGCGCGATGCTGCACAATCTCGCCGGTCTGCATGTCCTGTGCTGTGACATGCCAGATCCCGTCCACCACATCCGCCGACACGCATTTGGTCCGCGGATGGATCTGCGCACCGCGCGCTTCGGCGTCGCGGGCGTTCAGCACCACCAGGCGCGAATCCTCGACCCAGCAATCGGAATATTCAAAGGCCTTTTCAAAATGCGGCTTCAGCCCCTGCCCTTCGGGAGATTGGCGCAGGTCCACGCGGGTGGTGCCGGGCAGGATTTTGCGACCGCCCAGATGGTCATACATGAACAGGCCCAGCCGGATCAGCCAGGCGGGGCGGCGGCCCTTCATCCAGGGCAACAGCACGCTCAGCAGGCGCGAGGTCGGGGTAGAGCTGTCAAAACGCATGCTGTGGTGATGCGGCAGCACAAAGCGCATGGGCCAGGAAATATGCGGCATGGCACTGAGCAGGGTTTCGCGTTCGATCAGCGCTTCGCGCACCAGGCGGAATTCGAAATATTCCAGATAGCGCAGCCCGCCATGAAACAGCTTGGTCGACGCCGCCGAGGTTGCCGAGCCGATGTCGTTCATCTCAAGCAGGCACACCTGCAGACCGCGCCCGGCCGCATCGCGCGCGATCCCGCAGCCGTTGATGCCGCCGCCGATCACCAGAAGATCGAAAACCTGTGCCATGACGCCCCTCCAGCGCGACGAATCTTCGCCGCGCCTCAAGTTCTGGCAAATTTCGAAAGCAAAGAGAACACAAAAATGTTCGATTTGCATTCACATTGCGGCAAGCATTTGTTCAGGAACGGGATTTCCCTGGCCCGCGCCGCCGCGCGATGTTCAAAACCAACCATCTGCGAAGCAAAATGTTTGCGATTGCTGCGCGTTTGGCCCTAGCGTGGTCACGAAACATCCGCCAGACCACGAGCAAGCCCGATGGTGCAGACATTGCGAAAACCCCAGATCATCGAGATCGCCCGGCGCGAAGGCAAGGTCACCGTCGACCAGCTGGTCGACCATTTTCAGGTCACGCCCCAGACGATCCGGCGCGACCTGACCGAACTGGCCGAAGCAGGCCAGCTGGAACGGGTGCATGGCGGGGCCATCCTGCCGTCCAACACGACCAATATCGGCTATGGCGAACGGCGCGAACTGAACCTTGCGGCCAAGGTCGACATCGCCCGCGAATGCGTCCGCCACATCCCCAATGACTGTTCCCTCTTTCTCAACATCGGCACCACGACCGAAGCCATCGCCGCCGAGCTTTCGGGCCATAGCGGCCTTCTGGTGGTGACCAACAACATCAACATCGCCATGATCCTGGCCGATCACGACGAGATCGAAACCGTGGTCACCGGCGGCAATCTGCGCCGCAGCGACGGCGGGCTGATCGGTGTGCTGACCCAGGACACGATCTCGCAGTTCCGCTTCGACTATGCCGTGATCGGCTGTTCGGCCCTGCACGAAGATGGCGACATCCTCGACTTCGACATTCGCGAAGTCGGTGTGTCCAAGACAATCGTGCGCCGTAGCGACAAGGTGTTTCTGGCCGCGGACCTGTCGAAATTCGACCGCAAGGCCCCCGCACGCATCGCGTCGCTGGCCGATATTGACACGGTCTTTACCAACGGCCCCCTGCCTGCCCGCTGCGCAGGGTTCTGTGCCGATGCAGGCACGCGCGTGGTGGTCGCCGCACCCTCGGGCATGGCGCCCCGCCCCGAGCCCGCACAACAGGATGCTCAAAGGTAGGGCGGGCTTCAGCCCGCCGCCCATCGGCGCGGCCAGCACGACCTTACGTCAGGTTGGATTGCAATACGGTTTAGATTTTATACCTCTCCCAGAACGACACACCGGGAGACACACGATGCTGAAAACCACGACCACACAAACAGATGTGCTGTTCCAACCGCTCAAGGTTGGCGCGCTCGAGCTGAAAAACCGCATCGTGATGGCGCCGATGACGCGCAACATGGCCCCCGATGGCGTGCCCGGTCAGGCCAATGCCGACTACTACCGCCGCCGCGCCGAACATGATGTGGGCCTGATCATCTCCGAAGGCACCGTGATCAACCGCCCCGCATCGCGCAACGAACAGAACATCCCCTTCTTTCACGGCGATGCGGCTCTGGCGGGCTGGAAAGGCGTGATCGACGCGGTGCATGGCGCGGGCGGCAAGATGGGCCCGCAGCTGTGGCACACCGGCGCCACCAAAAGCATGAGCGGCTGGACCCAGGACGCGGTCTCGGAAAGCCCGTCGGGCATGCTCGACCCCGAAACCCCCAATGGCACGGCCATGACCGATGCCGACATTGCCGACACCATCGCTGCCTTTGCGCAGGCCGCGCTGGACGCAAAGACGCTGGGCTTTGACGTCGCCGAATTCCACGGCGCCCATGGCTATCTGATTGATGAATTCTTCTGGACCGGCACCAACCAGCGCGACGACGCCTGGGGCGGGCCGACCCTGCCCGACCGCGCGCGCTTTGCGGTCGAGCTGATCAAGGCCGCCCGCGCCGCCGTCGGCCCCGATTTCCCCATCATCCTGCGCATCAGCCAGTGGAAGCAACAGGACTACCATGTCCGCCTCGCCCCCACCCCGGCCGAGCTCGAAGCCTGGCTCGTGCCGCTGGCCGAAGCGGGCGTCGACGTGTTCCACGCCTCGCAGCGCCGGTTCTGGGAACCCGAATTCCCCGAACTTGACGGCGACAGCGGCCTGAACTTTGCCGGCTGGGTCAAGAAGGTCACCGGCAAGACCACGATCAGCGTGGGCTCGGTCGGGCTCGAAGGCGATTTCTTTGGCGCGTTCCGCGGCCAGGGCTCGGCCACCGCCGACCTGGACGAGCTGGTGCGCCGGATGGAGGCCGACGAATTCGACCTCATCGCCGTCGGCCGCGCGCTGATCACCGATCCGGCCTGGGCTTCCAAGGTCGCGCGCGGCGCCCAGGATGAACTGGGCGGCTATGACGCCGCCGATCTGCTCAAGCTCGTCTGAGCCACATCACCGGGACAGGAGCGCCCAATGCACAACATGATGCTGAGCGCCCCTGTCCTGCCGCAGATGCTGCGGCTGGCGGGGCCGAACCTGCTGGCCATGCTCTTCACCACTGGCGCGGCGGTGGTTGAAACCTATTATTTCGGCCGTCTGGGCATCGAACAGCTCGCCGGGCATGCAGTGGTGTTTCCGCTGATCATGCTGCAGCACATGATGGCGGGGGGATCGCTGGGCGGGTCCGTCGCCTCGGCCATGTCGCGGGCCATCGGCGCGCGCAATCACGACCGCATCCGCGCCATGGGGCTGCATGCGCTGATCCTGGGCGTGCTGGTCGGGCTGGGGATCACGGGCCTGCTCTGGGCCCATGGCGGGGCGGTGCTGCAGACGCTGGGGGCGTCGGGGGCGGTGCTTGGGCACGCGCAGGCCTATCTGTCGACCGTGCTTTTTGCGATCCCGGCGATCTGGATCATGAACGCGCTGATTTCAGTTCTGCGCGGCACCGGAGACATGGTCTGGCCCGCCCGCCTGCTGATCGCCATGGCGCTGCTGCAATCGGCAAGCTCATACGGGTTCGGCTTTGTCCTTGGCATGGGCATCACCGGCATCGCGCTTGGGCAGGTGCTGGCCTTCTGGCTGGGGGCAGCCCTTGCGCTGGTGCTTTTGCTGGGGCGCAATGCCTCGGCCGGGCTGCGGCTGGATCCGCGGCTGCTGGACGGGTCGCTGTTTCGCGAATTGCTGCGCACCGGCGGGCTTGCGTGCCTGTCGCCGCTGCAATCGACCATGACGGCCATGGTGCTGACCGCCTATGTCGCGCCCTTTGGGGCGGCGACGATTGCAGGTTATGGCATCGGAGCGCGGCTGGAATTCCTGCTGATCCCCATCGCCTTTTCCATCGGCACCGGCGCGCTGCCCATGGCGGGCATCGCGGTGGGCGCGGGACAGCATGCGCGGGCCCGCGTGGTGGGCTGGACCGGGGGCCTTTTGGGGGGCGCGGTGCTGGGCTGCGCGGGCGTCACCGTGGCGCTGTTTCCCGATCTGTGGACTGGCATCTTCACCGATGACCTGCAGGTGCGCGCCGTGGCGGCCAGCTATTTTGCCTGGGCCGGGCCGGGCTATGCATTCCTGGGCTTTGGCTTGTGCCTCTACTTCGCGTTTCAAGGCGCAGGCCAGGTGATCTGGCCGATCCTGGCGGGCACCCTGCGCCTTGGGATCGTTGTGGGCGCGGGCTATCTGATGCGCGACGGGCTGAGCACGGTCACCCCGCTGTTTTCGGTGATCTTTGTCAGCATGGTCGGGTTTGCGCTGATGAACGCGTGGCGGTTTTCGCGGTTGCGTCAATAGCAGGCCGCCGCATGCGTCACTGCCGACTTGGCCCCCTCCAGGGGCGGGGCAGGTCAACATGCACTCTGCCCCAGCCGATCTGACACCGGCTGAGGCGTTGCTGGCGGGATCCGGGATCAAAGACCCCAATCTTCCGATTGCTGGGCGGTCAGGGCGGTGATGTTCTGCATGACATCATAGGTTTCATCCACGCCCTGAACGGCGATGACCTTGTGGCCATTGGCCGTGATCCAATGTGTGTTCGCGCTCCATTCGGTCCGCAGCTGATCCAGCGATGAGATCCCGAACCCGGCCAGATCGACCAGAATGGAATCCTCGGCTTCGAAATCGCGAATGGCCTGACCGCCGCTTTTGCTGCCGGGACCGGTAAAGACAAAGGTATCGCTGCCCTCGCCCCCATGCAGATAGGCAAACCCGGCTTCGTTTTTCTGATCCGCGTGCAGGATCAGAACGTCATCGCCTTCGCCGCCATAGATGCTGGAATAAAGGGCACCCTTGCGGATCACGAGCACATCGTCCCCTGCGCCGCCATCCAGCATGATCGCGCCATCGCCGCCGCCGACAAGATAGTCATCGCCGCCGCCCCCATAGAGGTTGGTCGTTCCAGCCCCGTCGCCGCCGATCATGTAATCCCAGCTGTCGGTTCCATGGGCCGTGTCACCTGATGCGACCTCGATCCGGGTGCCGTATTTTTCGAACCAGTCCAGCGTGTTGGACCCATAGGCGGGTTCATACACGATCTGATAGCCGTCATCGTCATTGCCGACCAGGCTGCGCAGGTCGATATAAGAGCGGTCAAACCCGGTGCCGTCGTCGGCATAGCGCACAATGATGTCGCCCGTCAGGGCATTGAACAGCACGATCTGCCCGTCTTCGATGCGGTGATCCAGGTCGTGCCAGCCGGACATGCCATAGGCCCCGAGGTCAATCTCGATCCGGTCGCCCTCGTTCGAATTGAAGTCGGTGATCACGTTCTCGCCGCCGTTCAGAACAAAGGTGTCCGCGCCGCCACCGCCGGTCAGCAGGTCATTGCCCGCACCCGAGGTGAAGATGTTGTCCGCCCCATCGCCAATGATGACGTCGTCATGATCGCTGCCATAGATGTTTTCGACGCTCCACAGCAGGTCATAGCCTTCCGTGTTGCGCACCTCGTCATGCAGGTCGAACGGCTTGGCGCTGTTGCCATGCCATGCCCAAAAATAGGCACCCTGGCTGTCGGTCTGCGTGTCACGCATGTTGACGTAAATCCCGCTGAGGCTATCCCCGTACCAGGCCGTGTCGTTGCCTTCACCGCCATAGAGCTTGTTAAAGCCACCGCCCCCGGCAAGAATGTCGTCCCCGCCAAACCCATAGAGCACATCATTGCCATCGTTGCGAATTTCGGCTTCGTCCCCGCCATGGGTGTCACGATCGGACGTGTAGCCCTGAAGCACATCACTGTGGTTGGTTCCCAACTGCCGGTCTTCGCCCGACTGGCCCACCATCGAAATGCCGCCAAAAGCGCCGAAGGACACGAATTTGCTGGTTCCCAGCCCGCTCAGATCTTCGGCGCTGATCCCAAGGTCAATCCGCTGGCCCATACCATACTGAACCCCGTCCGCGCCGCTGATGATCGCGGTTTCACGCAGCCTTTGGATGAACGCTTCGGTGTTGCTGTCGGAAATCGTCTTTGCGCCGGGAAAGATGTTCGACGCCTCATCCCAGTAAAAGGTCGCGATGACGGTGATGGCGTTGGTCTCGGGGTTGATGGTGACCAGATCGAACGCGGCATCCGCAACGGATGAGCGTTGGATGTCGATGGCCACCAATCCGCTGGCGTTGACGGGCACGGTGATCTTGTCCTCCAACGGGTTGAAATCCATGATCTGAACCAAGGACAAGGACGGCGGGTCGATTGTTTCGACCTCGGCCTTGTCGGTCTTGAACATATCCACCAGGCTGCCGATGATGGTCTTTGCGGCGTATTCCATGAGCTTCTTGCCCGGCATCATTTTCGCGACGGCAAAGCCTGCGAGATTGGCAAGCAGACTGCTGGGCACGCCGGACGTGCCGCCGCCGACCTCGCCCACCTTCGGCTCGGGCACGGCGCCGATGACAAAGGTGTCCGACCCGGCCCCGCCAATCAGGATATCCGCGCTGGTCGCGTCGATATGGCCGGTGAACAGGATGTCATCGCCATCGCCACCATAGATGTGGTCGCTGCCGTCACCGCCATGCAGGACGTCGCCTTCGTTCCCGGCAATCAGCGTGTCATTGCCCGACCCGCCGACCAGAACGTTCTTGCCGTCGCCGCCGCTGAGATAGTCGTTCCCGGACCCGCCAAACAGGCTGTCGTCGCCGTCTTCACCAAACAGAACGTCATTGCCCGCATAGCCGTAGATCACGTCATTGCCAGCGCCGCCATAGATCAGGTCATCGTGGTCATAGGTGTGCTTGACGTCTCCGTGCCGGATATAGGACAGCGTCCCCATGCCATAGATGACATTGTCGCCATCATTGCCCACGATCTTGGTAAAGCCGGTTTTTTCGTTGCTTTTCGCCCCCTGCCTCAGGACGTTGTCAAAGCTGACCTGCCCATCGCTCATGCGGTATTCGCCCGCCGAATAGACCTTGTTCACGCTGAAGCCATACTTGAATTTGTCCAGTTCCGTGCCGCGCGCGGCCCAGCTTTCATTCGGCGCGGGCGGGGTCATGAGGGTTGAACCCGACGCGTCCGGCTGAACGTCGGCCTCGGGCGGGCCGGAGCGTCCGTCGCGGGCCGGATGGGTGGGGTCATAACCCAGCGACCACGGGTGCCTGGCCGCCGGGGCGTCGTCCCAGTTCCAATGCAGGTTGATCGGGGGGATCACGACCGTCGCATCGTCGTCCTCGCCAAGCCCGATCGAGATGTTAAGGCATCCCGCCTCGGACGGGGTCTCTATCAGTTTGCGCAGATGTTTCATGTCTTTCCTCCATGTTTTCGCGACATGTGCAGCCCCGTCCGGGGGCTGCGTGATCGTCGAAAGTCATGCGGGATAGATGGGTCCTGGCCGGGTCTGCCACAACGCGGAAATGGGGCATAACCTGTTACAAAGTATGACAAAAATACCGTCTGGAGCGCCTTTAAACACCTGAACCGGCTGGCGCCGTTTCTGGCGCCAACCGGTGATGTTTCGTCCCCGATGGATGGTCGCTTAGGCGACCAGATCGACAAAGAAGCTGTCGGTTGGAACGGGCGTCCCGCAGTGCTCTGCATCCGGGGCGGGGGGTACGATCTCGCACAGCGGCGGCGGAGTCACGTCGGTGAACTCAAGCTCGCCATCCGGCACGTCGGTGCCGCATTTGGGCGCAGGCAGAATGGGCGGGATGGCGATCACATCATCGGCGTCGCTGAAGGCCGGAACGGCACCGGGGGGCAGCGGGTTCACCGCCTGTTGATCGTCGCTTGCGCCAGCGGGAACAGCGCCGGGCGGCAGCGGGTTCACCGCCTGATGATCATCACTTGCGCCAGCGGGAACAGCACCGGGCGGCAGTGGGTTTACGGCTTCCAGGTCGTCGCCATCCTGGGGCGCTTCGGTGCCGCATCTGGGCAGCGGCATGATCGGCGGGACAGGGGTGACGTCGTCGTTGTTTTCGAACGTGGTTTCAGCAAAACGATCCATTCTTCTACTCCTTGTTCAACACCATGTTCAGAACCTGAAAATCCTTTGAAACTTTCCGTCCTGTTCATAGCAAAAAGGTGGGGGTTCCCGGGATTTCATTCAACTTGGATCGGCCCCGTAAATTGTTACAAAGTATGACAAAATCCGCCCCCATGGCGCGGCTGGCCGGGGGTTTTCCGAACAGATCCAACCTTTGAGAAAATCAAAAAGGCCAGCACCCCAAAGGGCGCTGGCCTGCGGGCTGGATCATCCGGCAAAGGGCTGGTGTTCTGACCCTCTCAGACCTCGCGGAACGTGGTGCGCAGCTGCTTGCTGAGCGGATCCAGAAGATATTCGAACAGCGTCCGTTGCCCGGTTTCGATATAGACCTCGGCCGGCATTCCGGGCAGCAACGCCAACTGCCTGTCCTGCAACAGCGCGTGTGCACTGTCGTCGAGCGCGACACGGGCCTCGAAAAAGGGCAGTCCGGTCGCGGGGTCCGTCCTGAGATCGGCCGAGATGAATTCGACGCGGCCATCCAGCCTGGGCGCGATGTGGTGATCAAAGGCTGCAATCACGATGCCTGCGGTCTGGCCCACAGACACGTTGTTGATGTCCTGCGGCCGCACCGCAGCGGTGACGACCAGCCCGTCATCTTCGGGCACGATCTGCATCAGCGTCTCGCCCGAGGCGACAACCCCGCCAACGGTATGCACCGCCAGTTCATGCACGATGCCATCCGCCGGCGCCCGAAGATCGACCCGCGCCAGTTGCAGCGCGGCGGCGGCGCGGCGTTCTTTCAGGCCATCCAGTTCGATTTCCAGGGCAGAGATTTCGTTCATGACCTGCTCGCGGACGCTCTTTTCCAGCTGCAGGATGTTGATCTGCGTTTCGCTGATCCGGCCACGGGCCACGGCCATGCGGGACGTCAAGCCTCCGCGATTGCCAACAAGACTGCTGCGCTGACGTTTCAGCGCGGTGATGCGCGTCTGCGGCGTGAGACCCTTTTCCAGAAGCTGTTTCTGATCGGCGAGCTCGCTGTTGATCAATTCGATCTCTTCGTTCGATGCGGCGTGCTGTGCCTCAAGGCCGATGATCTCCTGTTCGATCTGGGTGATCTGTTCACGCAGGGCCGCGACCTCGCCCGCCTGCGACAGGCGCCGCGCCTCCATCACCCCGCGTTGCGTCGTCAGGGCGCGCTGGATCCGATCTTCGGCCTGCCGCGAGATCAGCTCCTCCGACAGGACAAGGTCATCGAGCCCGTCGCGCTCGGCCGTCAGGCGGGCCAGCTGCGCTTCGATCGCGATCAGCCGGTCATCGACCAGCGCCTGACCGCCGGACAAAAGCTGGCCGTCCAGCGTCAGAACCACATCCCCGGCACGCACGCGGTCGCCATTGCGGACATGAATGTCACCGACGATCCCCCCGTCAGGATGTTGCACCGCCCGCAGGTCGGACGACACGACGACATTTCCGGTGGTCACGACCGCGCCGGACAGGCGGACGGTGGCGGCCCAACCGCCCAGACAGATGGCCAGCACTGCGATGACAGCCAGGCCAAAGCCGATGGTCCGGGCCGAGCGATCCTCAAAACGTCCCGTAGGTGCGGTTTCGGTTGGGTTGGACTTCATGATCTCCTCCTGTTCAACAGATGCGGGCGTGCCCGTATCACCCGGCCGCTGCGGCCGGCACTGCGGGGCCAGGTCCGGCGGCCGCCTGCGCGGCCTGCACCGCGGCCTGATTGCGCTGGCGCAGCCGCTCCAACACCTCCGATGCCGGGCCAAAATCGCCGACGCGCCCATCTTCAAGGAGCAACACCTTGTCGACCGACCCCAGCACGCTGGCGCGATGGGCAATGACGATCACGATGGCGCCGCGCGCGCGGGCCGCAGCAATGGCGCGGTGCAGCGCCGCTTCGCCTTCGGCGTCCAGGTTCGAATTGGGTTCGTCCAGAACGATCAGGAACGGGTTGCCATAAAGCGCTCGGGCCAGGGCGATGCGCTGGCGCTGACCGCCCGACAGGGCGGCGCCACGCTCGCCCACCTGTGTTGCATAGCCATCCGCGAACCCTGCGATCAGTTCGTGAACGCCAGCGGCCTGTGCGGCGGCAATGATGTCTGTGTCTTCGGCATCGGGATCAAAGCGCGCGATGTTCTGGGCGATGGTCCCTTCGAACAGCTCGACATCCTGCGGCAGAAAGCCGATCTGGGGGCCCAGTTCTTCGGGCCGGTACTGCACGGTGGGCACACAGTCCAGGCTGACACTGCCCTTTGCCGCGGACCACGCGCCGGCCAGAACGCGCGCCAGTGTCGACTTGCCGCCCCCGGTCGCGCCGATCACAGCCAGCGCCTCACCCGCCGCAACGTCAAATCCCACACCTTTGAGCACAGCCGATGTGGCCATGGGCGGTGCCGCAACAAGATCGCGCACGCTCAGAGAGGTCGTCGCCTTGGGCAGCGAAATCCTGTTGTCGCCCTGATCGCCCGCCAGCGTCAGTTTCAACTGCGCCCAGGCCTGCCGCGCGGCCACCAGGCTGCGCCAGCTGCCGATAAGGGTTTCGATGGGTTGAAGACCGCGCGACATGATCACCGAAGCCGCGACAATCGACCCGGCCGAGATCTGCCCGTGGATTGCAAGATACGCGGCGATGGCCAGAACCGCAGATTGCAGCGCCAGCCGGAAGACCTTGGTCACGCTGCCCGACACGCCCACGGTGTTGGCTGCCGACGCGCTGGCCCCCAGATGCAGATCGTTCACGTCCTGCCAGGCCGTGCCCAGATTGGGCTGCATGCCCATGGCGCGGATCATGTCGGCATTTCTGCGGCTGGCCTCGGCCAGCCGGTGGCGTTTGCCTGCATGCTCGGACTGGACGCGGGCCGCCGCACGCACCTTGGCATCCGTGACCACCGCAATGACGATCAAAGCCGCCGCGCCCAGCACCCCGACCATGCCCAGCCAATGATGCATGGCAAAGACCAGACCCAGATAGACAGGGATCCACGGCAAATCAAAGAGCGCCCCGGCGCCCTGACCGGACAGGAAGTTGCGGATCTTTTCCACATCCTGAATGGCCGCCGCAGGGTTGCCACCCACAGGCCCGCGCGACGGCTCGGCCAGGGTGGCATCAAACGCGGTCCGCGTCAGGCGCTGTTCAAAGCGATGCCCCATCGCAACCAGAACGCGGGTCCGGGCGCCGTCGATCAGCGCCATGAACAGGTACAGCGCTGCCACCAATGTGCTGAGCGCAACCAGCGTGTTGACGCTCTGGCTCGACATGACCCGGTCATAGATCTGAAGCATGAAAATGGGCCCGGTCAGCATCAGCACATTCACCATGCCGCTGAACACGGCCGTCGCAATCAGGTTGCGCCTGAGCGCGCGCCGCGCGCCGACAAGGTGGGGATGGGCTGGTAAGGGCGTTTTCATGGCAGGCTCCGCAAAAGGTACAGGTGATACTTGGAGATCCGCGCAGCACAGCCCAAGGTCTTGTCACACTTTGATTCAATTGGGTTTTCAACGCCTTGGATCGCTGTTGGATCAGCGCCGGGCACCGAAACCCGGCACGGACCGGGCGGCGGGCGTGTTCGGGGCATTCAGCCCGCCTGCATTCGTGCCTTGCCCCAAATTCTTCGTGGGCATGGCGGGCATATTGACTTAGCCTTTGACGAAATGGGCGACGAAAGGCGTTAGATTGCGATGCGTTGGAACAACCTGACCCTTCGTGCACAGGTGATGTCGATCGTGCTGGTCAGCTGGACCATCGTGGGCTTTTTTTCGGTTGTCATCGACGTGGTCGAAATCCGGAAATCGCGTGCCGAAGAGATCAGAAATCGCGGCGATGCGTTTCTGGCGCAGGTGGTGTCGACCCTGGCACGGGTGCCGCCCGACAATCGCGACAAGGCCGCGCTTGGGTTCTTTCCATCCGAATGGAGCGTCAGGATCGGAACCCGCGACGCCGCGCTGGATCTTCAGAACGGCCGTCACAAACCCGAGCTTGCCGACTGGCTGACATCGCGGTTGGAAACGCGCGGGATCGCGGTGTCGCACCTGTCCGTCGCCGATACGTTTGTTGATATCAAACGCGCCGATGACGATCTTCTGCGCCTGTTCAAGAACCTGCCGCAGGCCACCACACGCGACGGCAAGCCCGACACCTACCTTGTGAGCGTGTTCTCGGTCCGGCTCAAGGACGACACCGATTGGGTGAACTGCTATCTCCTGCTGAAACCCAAAAGCATCTGGCCTTCGATCTTTGTGGGCTCGATCGACAGTTTGGCCGCCCTCTGCCTGCTCTGTGTGCTGGCCGTTCTGATCCAGAAAATCATGCGCCCGCTCACGGCGATGGCCATCAACGCCGAACGCATCGGGCGCGGCGAAGAGGTCGGCCCCCTGGTCGAAACCGGCAGTATCGACATCCGCAACACCATTGTCGCCTTCAACCGGATGGAGGCGCGCATCGTTCTGGCGCTGGAATACAAGACGACGCTGCTCAGAAGTCTCGGGCATGACCTGAAAGGGCCGATTGCCCACCTGCATGAGGCCCTGCAGGCTGTCGAACCCCCAGCCATGCGCGACCCATTGCAACGCAGGCTCGATACCATTCAGGACATCGTCCATTCGGTCACCAACCTGACCCGCGACACTCATCACGACGGCGATCTTGTGCAGATCGACCTGGCGTCTCTGGTCGACGCGCTTGTCGACGAACAGGTCGAAGCCGGGCGCGACGTGACCTGTTCCATCGAAGACCAAGGCGTCGTGACCGGGCGCTACAATGCCTTGACCCGCGTCCTGCGCAACCTGCTCGAAAATGCCGTCAAATATGGCGGGCGCACAACGGTCACGCTGGCCCGGCATCAGGACATGGCCGCGATCCATATCGACGATGAAGGGCCCGGCATACCCGAAGACCAGCTGGAAGAGGCGTTTGAACCCTTTCAGCGCCTGGGCGCCGAAGGCCCCGGCAGCGGGCTTGGCCTGGCCATCGTGCGCGCGATCGTCACCGATCAGGGCGGGCTGGTCGCGCTGAAAAACCGCCCCGAAGGCGGCTTGCGCGCCAGCGTGTTCCTGCCCCTTGAGCGACCGCTTTAACCCGGACGAAACGTATAGCCCTGCCCCCAGACCGTGTGAATGTGATCGGGGTTCGACGCGTCCCGTTCGATCTTGGACCGCAGGCGCTTGATCAGCGCATCCACGCTGCGATCCGCCGCGCCGCGATGCTGTCTGGTCCGGGCCACCGCAAGAAGATCTTCGCGTGTGCACAGCACATCGGGGTTTTCAGCAAAAAAGCGCATCACCCGCGCCTCGCTTGATGTCAGCGTCACCATTCGGCCATCGTCATGTTTCAGATGGCGTTCGTTTTCGACAAGCTCCCAGGGCCCGAACCGCGTCACGCGGGTCTTGCTTTGCGTCGCGCTGGTCCGACGCCGCAGAACCGCCCGGACACGCGCCAACAGTTCGAATTCGTTGAACGGTTTGACGATATAATCGTCGGCCCCAAGCTCGAGCAGAGAAATCCGTTCTGCATCATCGTCGATCGAACTGACCATGATGATCCCCGCATCCACACGCGACGCGATTTCATGGCACAGGATCTTGCCGCTGGTCCCCGGCATCACAAGGTCCAGCAGGAACAGGTCATAGGACTGATCTGCCATCATCTGGCGCGCGACCGGCACATCGGGCGCATGGTCGATCGGATAGCCTTTGCCGGACAAGAACGCGCATGTCTTTTGCGCAAATTCGATGTCGTCATCACAAATCAGAATACGCTCGCCCGTTGCTGCGGGGTGATCCGCGACGTCTTGCATGTGCGTTCTCCCTCGGGGTGCGTGTTGTGCGGATAACAGCACTTGCGCGTTGAGGCTGTCAACGCCCCCACCGCCCACCTGATCACACGTATGAAGGCGCTTGATGAAAATGCCGTACCGGACCTGCCCCTGCTCAGGGCCGGGCGCAGGACCGGTCGGTATCCGTTTGGCGGTTCTGTGTGCGGCCGCAGATTTCTCCGGGCCCATGTGTTGGCCCGGGGTATTTTTGTTCAGATGTCGAGAGTGTTGTCTTTTTCCCATTGTGAGAAATGTGTGACGAAGGCGTTCCATTCCTGGTGTTTCATGTTGAGATAGGCGTCGGAGAAGGCGTCTCCCATCATGGATTTGAGCCCGGCGTCGGCGT
>JAOXSC010000185.1 GCA_025800215.1 Marinibacterium sp. | reverse complement strand
GCGTATTCTTTGCGGTTCGGCTTGTTGAAGCCACGCTTGGGCAGACGCTGGTAGAGCGGCATCTGGCCGCCTTCGTAGCCATTGATGGCCACACCCGAACGCGATTTCTGACCTTTGATCCCGCGGCCACCCATCTTACCGGTGCCCGAACCCGGACCACGGCCAACGCGGTTGCGTTTCTTGGTGGCACCAGGATTGTCACGAAGTTCGTGAAGTTTCATGTCGCTTCTCCTTTGCCGGAACAGCCCCCTGAAGCGAAGCGGGGCAGACACGGCGTTTCTTGGTTTTGATTCTGATGGCACAGGGCCACCGCGTGCTGTTATCGGCCCTGCGCACGGAAATCAAGCACCGTTGGCCGAACCAGCGAGAAACCCCGGAACGGTGCCGTCGGGGCCATCACCCCGCCAGCATCCGCAGCCCCTGGGTGACGTCCGAGCGCACCGCCAGCCGCAGGCCGGGTTCGTCGCCCGCCTTGAGCGCGGCGATGATCAGCTTGTGGTAATGCGGCGCCTCGGTCCGGCGCAGGCGGCCATAAAGGGCGCGCATGGTCGGGCCCATCTGCAGCCAGACGGTTTCCGCCATCGCCAGCATCGCCGGGGCCTGCGCGCGCAGATACAAGGTGCGGTGAAACTCCAGATTGCTGCGGATATAGCCCACCGGATCGCGCTGCGCGATGACATCGGAAATGGTGCCGTTGATGCTTTGAAGCCGGTCGATCAGCGCAATATGGGCGCGCGGCAGCGCGCGGCTGGCCAGTTCGACTTCGAGCAGGGCACGCAGCGCGGCCAGCTCTTCAATGCGCTCATTGGTCAGTTCGGGCGTCGACACCCGGCCCGAGCTGCTCATCAGCAGCGCCCCTTCGGCCACCAACCGCCGCACCGCCTCGCGCGCGGGGGTCATCGACACCTCATAGGTCTTGCCGATGCCGCGCAGGGTCAGGCCCTGCCCGGGCTCAATGTCCCCGTGCATGATGCGGGCGCGCAGGGCCCGGTAGACCCGATCATGTGCCGAGATTGCCCCCGGCAGATCCTGTGAACGTTGTGTGACCATCATGGGATGTTTGTGATCACAACCTGCCGTTCCGTCAATCTTCAATTGTCAGTCTTCGAACCGATAGCGGTGCAGATCCTGCCCGTTCACACGCAGCCACTGACGTGCGTCCTCGTAAGGGCCATAGAGATCCTCGACCACCGCCCAGAACCGCGCGCTGTGGTTCATCTCGGCCAGATGCGCGACCTCGTGGGCGGCGACATAGCTCAGCACTTCGGCCGGGGCGAGGATCAGCCGCCACGAATACATCAGCGCCCCGGCTGATGAACACGACCCCCACCGCGACCGGGTATCGCGCAGGGTGATGCGGGCATAATCCCGCCCAAGCGCCCCGGCATAGTGATCCGACGCCGCCACCAGCCGGTCACGCGCCAGCGCCCGCAGCGCACCGCGCACACGCACGCCGGCGCGCCCGTCATCGGGGCACAGAATGTCATCCGCCCCCAGACGCACGCCCCGCCCCGCCCCGGCCCGGATCAGGCGCGGGGTACCTTCGACGGGAATTTCGGCACCGATGGTCACGGTGACATCGCTGTCACGCCGGGCCAGGTGATCGCGGATCCAGCTTTCTTTTTCGCGGGCAAAGGCCAACGCTTCGCGGTCGGGCACGCCGGGCGGCAGGGTCAGGGTGACCCGACCATCAAGCTGCGACACCCGCAGGCTGATCCGCCGCGCCCGCGCCGCCCGCCGCAGCACCAGCGGCACCGGCGGATCGCCGTCCAATACATGCTCTGCCATGGTGTTCGTGCTACCCCTGCTCATGGCCGGTTTGCCCGGCCTTCATGACGATCCGTTTTGACATGTGCCCGGTCATATGGCACGAGGCCAGAATCGTCGACACGACTCAACAGATTTCAACGAAGGGGATCACCCATGCCCAAGGAAGAATGGGGCGTGAAACGTGTGTGCCCGACCACCGGCAAACGTTTCTACGACCTGAACCGCAATCCGATCGTCAGCCCCTATACGGGCGAGGTGGTCGAGCTTGACACCGGCAAGAGCCGCATGATCGCCGCCGATGCCGAAGATGCAGCGACGCTGAAAGCCAAGGCCGCGAACATGTCCGAAGATGACGTTCTCGAAGAAAACGAGGACGTTGACATCGACCTGGGCGATGACGTGCTGGATGACGAAGACGACCAGGACAATGTTTCGCTGGACGAACTGGCCGACGTGGCCTCTGAAGACGAAGAATAATCAAGAAATTGTCCGGGCGGGTGTTTTTCTCTCTTGATCCCGCCCGACACAGCGCGTAAATCGCACCGCACACGGAACGAGATGTTCCAGATGGGGCCTTAGCTCAGTTGGGAGAGCGCTTGCATGGCATGCAAGAGGTCAGGGGTTCGACTCCCCTAGGCTCCACCAAATCCTCACAGATTTGAAATCTTCTCAAACCATCCTGAGCGGCCTTTGTCGCGTGTCGTCATCGGGCCCAAGGGTCGGGTGCCTGCGGCAAACCGCGCCCGGCAGCACCGCACGTCCCCATCCCAACCGCTTCAGCAGAACCGTCAGGCCGTGTCACGGCTTGGCCCCAATCCGCAGGGCTAGGGGGTCAACCCCCAAGGGTTGCGCGATTCTCGGCCACCAGATCGCGCAGAAACCCCGCCACCGCCGCCACCCGCCGCGATGGGGCAAGATCACGGTGGGTCACCAGCCAGATCGCCTGATCCACATCCGGGTCGGTGCCGACACAGACCAGCCCGCGCGGACGCGCCAGAAAATGCGGCAAAACGGCGAGCCCGAGCCCCGCCGCGCAGGCTTCGAACTGGCTGGCCAGCGACGATGTCGCCAGCACCGGCCCCCGCCCGCCCAGAAGCCGCACGATCCAGCGTGCCGCAGGCAACGCCGCATAGGTGTCGGTCCACCCGATCAACGCGTCGTCCGGTGGCGCGGGTCGGGCCGCCAGATAGGCCGGCGCCCCGTACAGCCCAAAGCCCAGACGCCCCAGACGCTGCACCGTCACGTTGCCCCGGTCCGGCTTGACCATCCGCAACGCAATATCAGCGTCGCGACGATGCAGATTGACGGCGCGCACATCCGTCACGATTTCAAGCGCAAGCCGCGGATAGGCCGCCCGCAGGCGCCCGAGCGCGGGCGCGATCAGCCCCGTCGCAAGATTTTCGGCGGTCGCCAGCCGCACCATACCCGACACCTCGGCCTGCTGAGGCAGACCCGATTGCAGCGACAGGGCGGCGATCTCCATCTGTTCGGCCCGACCGCTGAGGGCGGCGCCATCTTCGGTCAGCTGATAGCCCGATTGCAGCCGGACAAACAGCGGCTGACCCATCGCCTGCTCAAGCCGCGTGATCCGCCGCGACACAGTGGCGATGCCCAACCCCAGCTGCTCGGCCGCCCCGCTGAGCGTGCCCGCGCGCATCACCGCCAGAAAGGCGCGGACGTCATCCCAGACCAGAAGATCGCTGTGTTGTGGCACGTCGCACTCTCCATTTATGAAAATAGGTTCTCCGATTTGTCGTCTATTTTTCGAATACCGAAAATGCCAAATCCGGATCCATCAGGCAATCACAGCCATCGAAGGAAAGGACCAGCACATGAAACAGCGTCATCTGGGACAGGATCTTGCCGTCTCCGCCATTGGGTTGGGCTGCATGGGGATGAGCGAATTCTACGGCCCGCGCGACGATGCACGCGCCTTGCACGTCCTGCACGACGCCCTTGCCCAGGGCATCGACTTTTTCGACACCGCCGACATGTACGGGCCCCATCACAACGAAACCCTGATCGGTAGGTTTCTAAAGGAAACCAAGGCCCGGCCCAGGATCGCCACCAAATTCGGCATCGTGCGGGCGCCGGGCGAATACCGCCGCCACATCGACAACAGCCCTGACTATGCAAGGTCATCCTGCGAAGGGTCGCTCAGGCGGCTTGGGGTGGATTGTATCGACCTCTACTATGTGCACCGGATCAACCGCGCACAGAACATCGAAGACACGATGGGCGGTCTGGCCCGTCTGGTCGAAGAGGGCAAGATCGCCCGCATCGGCCTGTGCGAAACCAGCGCCGACACCTTACGGCGGGCCCACGCGGTGCATCCCGTCAGCGCGGTGCAGACCGAATATTCGCTCTGGTCGCGCGAGGTGGAAACCGACATCCTGCCCACCTGTCGGGACCTGGGCATTGGCTTTGTCGCCTATTCGCCGCTTGGGCGTGGTTTCCTGACCGGGCGCTTCGGCCAGCAGGCACAGTTTGCCGATGGCGATTTTCGCGCCACCCTGCCCCGCTTTCAGGCCGACGCCGCCGCTGCCAATGCCAGCATCGCCGATCTTGTTGCCGGGATCGCACGGCGCAAGGGCTGCACACCTGCCCAGCTTGCGCTGGCCTGGGTGCTGGCGCAGGGGCCCGACATCGTGCCGATCCCCGGCACCACACGCCCTGCGCATCTGCGGGACAATGCCGCCGCCACCGACATCCGCCTGACACCCGAGGATCTGGACGAGATCGCAGCCGGGCTGGCCGCCCGTCCGGTGATCGGCGCGCGCTATACTGACGAGGGCATGAAAGGCGTCAACGCCTGATCACGCAGGGCCATCCTGCCGTGCAATCAGCCCCATGGTCGCGGCAACAAGGCGCGACACGGTCAGACCGCCAATGCCGTCAATATCGGCCTCGGGCAGGATTTCGACAAAATCAACTGCCGCAATGCGCCCGCGTGCCGCCGCGCCGGAAATCAGGTCGAGCATCTGGTAATAGCTCAGCCCGCCGGGGCTGCGGCCGATGGTATTGGGCGCAATGGACGGGTCCATCGCGTCGATGTCGATGCACAGAATGATCTTGGCGCCTTTGGGGATCTGTTCAAGTGCGGGGGCCAGCCCATGGCGGTGGATGTCCGGCCCGGTGAAAAAATGCGCGCCCCAGGCCCGCGCGTCCTCAAGGTCCGACGAATGCCCCGACCCGATGCCGCGCGCGCCGACCTGGATGATCCGCTCGATATGCGCCAGTTCCGACGCCCGGCGCATGGTCGAAGACAGCCCGTGGGTTTCGCCCATATGGCTGTCGCGCCAGTCGATATGGGCGTCGATCTGCAGGATCGTGTAGGCAGAACCAACCTGCCCCATCGCCTCGATCATCGGGATCGGGACCGAATCGTCGCCACCGATCAGGATCGGCACCGTCCCGCGCCCGGCAATGGTGGCGATGGCATCGCGGATGGTCGCCCGGTTGGCGGCAAAATCGCTGTCATGCCAGGGCAGATCCCCGCAATCCACCGCCCGCCTGCACCCATCGGGAAAGGTCGGTCCGCCCAGATCGAAATTGTGCCGGTCGACATTCGACGTCAGCGCCGCGATGGCCCGGCGCAGGGATGCAGGCCCGTTGCGCGCATAAGCTCCGACCGATCCGTATGGCGTTGCACAGGGCGCCCCGACAAAGGCCGATGACGCGTCAATCGCTGTCAGATCATCGCAGGTCTCAAGACCCAGAAAACTGGTGGCGTCCGCCGCCCCGAAAAGCGCGCCCAGATCCGCCGTGTTGTCATCCGTCATCCCACATGCCCCCGGTCGTCGCCCACCCCTGCGCGGGTCAGGGTCGACTGTTCCTGCACGGGGCATCGCAGTCAAGCCGGGGCCGCGCGGGATGCGCCGCCCCGGTTGGGATCAGACTTCGACCTCGACCTTGCCGATCGGGTTCGAACAGCAGGCCAGGATATAGCCCGCTTCGATGTCGTCTTCGGAAATCCCGCCATTGTGCACCATGTGCACATCGCCTGCGGTTTTCTTGATCTTGCAGGTGCCGCAAACCCCGAAGGTACAGCCCGACGGGATATTGAGCCCCACCGATCGCGCCGCAGCCAGAACCGTATCGGTTTCGGCCACCCGCGCGGTCACGCCCGAGCTGGCAAACAGGATTTCGGCACTGCTGTCGTCATCGGGGATGACATCGTCCAGATCGGGCTGATCGGCTTCGGTTTCGACCGGAGCGCCAAAGCTTTCCTGATGGTAGTTGTCCATGTCGAACCCAAGGCCCGCCAGCGCTTCGCGCACGGCCGTCATGAAGGGTTCGGGCCCGCAGCAATAGACCTCGCGATCCAGATAATCGGGCGCCATGAGGCCCAGCATCAGCTGGTTGAACTGCCCCTGATAGCCGGTCCAGGGGCTGTAGCGGTCAGGCTCTTCAACCACGAATTTCAGGTCAAGGCCGGGCATCCGGCTGGCCATCTGCTCCAGCCGCTGGCGAAAGATGATCTCGGACGGGCGCTTGGCGCAGTTGATGAACACCACATCCAGATCGCGCCCTTCGTCCCACATGCAGGTGGTCATGGACATCATCGGCGTGACACCGGACCCCGCCGAGATGAACAGGAATTTGCGCGCCCGGCTTTCGGCATTGGTGAACAGGCCCGCCGGGCCGATGGCCTTCATGCGCATGCCGGGCTGCAGGTTGTCCAGCATCCAGCGGGTGCCGATGCTGTCGGGCTGCGCCTTGGCGGTGATGGTGATCGAACGCGGCCGCGAGGGCGAGGACGAGATCGTGTAGGTGCGGTGCACCACCCCGCCGGGCTGACCGGGCGCGGGGATTTCCAGCGTCAGGAACTGGCCCGGCTGATAGTCGAACAGCGCACCCGACGGCGCGCGGAACGAAAAGCTGGCGGTGTTGGGCATCTCGGGCACGACCGAGACGCATTCCAGCATCTCGTGATCCTGCCAGGTGGCTGCTGCGGGATAGGTCATGATGGTCACTCTGCCGCGATGGTGGTGGGGGACGGGTGCCGGGCCAGCGCGCTGCAATACCAGTCGACGAACTGTGTCACGCCGCTTTCCTGGATCGCCGAATAGGGGCCGGGCACATAGGCGGGGCTGTTGATGCCCTGCTGGTTGTCTTCGACCACCCGGCGGTCTTCGTCATTGGTGGCCATCCAGACTTCGGTCAGGCGCTTGAGATCATAATCGGCCCCTTCCACCGCGTCCTTGTGCACCAGCCATTTGGTGGTGACTTCGGTTTCGGTGGGGCTGATCGGGGTGACCCGGAACACGATGGAATGATCCGGCATGAAGTGGTTCCAGGTGGTCGGGTAATGGAACTGCAGCAGCGCGCCCGCATCGGCAAAGGGCACCCGGCCCAGCCAGCGGCGCACGGCGGGTTTGCCATCCATCGTATAGCTTTCGGCCCCTTCCTTCAGGGGCATCCGCGCCACGCAGTACTGGCCATCATCGCTCAGCTGGAACTGGGCCGGCAGGTTGACGCCTTCGCACCGGTCGAAATGGGCCTGCAGATGGGCCGGCGTTTCGCCGCCTTCACCGATGCCGGTAACGCTGGGGTCATCAGGATAGGTCCGGCAAAGCGCGGGGTGGTTGCCGCCGCAGTGATAGCATTCGCGGTTGTTTTCCCACACCAGCTTCCAGTTGCCGTTTTCGATGATCGAGCTTTCGAACGCCACCTTGGCATTGCCCAGATCATGCGGTTCGAGATAGCGGCGCACCGTGTCGGCAAACCCGTCGAAATCGGGGGCTTCATCGGCCAGGCAGATATAGACCAGCCCGGCCAGTTCGCGGCAATGCACGGTCTTCAGCCCGTGCTGGGTCGGATCGAAATCCGGCCCCATGTCGCGCGCCCAGAGCAGCGATCCATCCAGCTCATAGGTCCACTGGTGATAGGGGCAGACCAGCTTGGGCGCGTGGCCCTTGGCGGCCTTGCAGATCACCGACCCACGGTGACGGCAGGTGTTGTGGAAGGCGCGGATCTGCTGATCGGCACCGCGCACGATGACCACGCGATAGGCACCCACCTTGTGGGTGACATAGCTTCCGGGTTTTTCCAGTTCGCAAGCGGGGATGGCAAACAGCCAGTCGCGATAGTGGATCGCCTCAAGATCGGCCTGAAACACCTGTGGATCGGTGTAAAAGGCCTGTTCAAGCGCGTATCCCGGAGTTCTGCGGGCCAATAGGGTTTGAACAAAGCTCACGTCTGGCTCTCCTGCCGCGCGAGGCGGCCTGGCTTGGGCAGATGACGAAGGGAACCGTCCGGAACCGTGCGAGGATCACGTCCGAAACCAGTGCCCCCACCGCCACCCGCGGTTTGACAATATCCGCAAGGCTGGTTTCCGGACTTGGAAGGGGCTTGCGCCCGGTGCGACACCTTCCCGGGATCCTCCTCCCAGTGGTTGTTTGCCGCGCCTGACCTTCGTTACCGTTGCGGGGGCAGTGCCGGAATTGCACCAGCTTCCCAATTCTCCGACGTCCCTTTCGGAATCGCCGGCACCTTGCAGGGAAACATTAGCGGACGGTCGGCCGGGTGCTGGAATGCATGCGACATGTTCAGAGCCAAAAGCGCACGACACCGAAAAAGCCCCGACGCCACGCGCAGGGCTGGCCGAACACCGCCTAGTCGTAATCCGACACCAGAAGGTGCAGAGGCGACACGTCTTCGTCGATGGTGGAAAAGCGCCCGATGGGATCGGCAAAGATGTTGTCGGTGCGATCATCGTTGATGCTCGACACTTCCTGGATCAGGCAATCGCCGCCGTCGCCCCAGAACGCATGCCAGGTTGCCGGGGTCAGGGTGACGCTCTGCCCCTGTTTCAGGCGCAGATGCCCGCCCGGCGGCAGATCAACCCATTGCGCATCCGACAGCACCCGCACCGGCGCCTGCCGGTCGATGCTGCCATCGGGGGCGGCCGCGAACAGTTCCAGCACCAGATCTCCACCGCCACGGTTGATGATGTCTTCGGTCTTGATGTTGTGGCGGTGCATCGGCGACAGCTGCTGCGCGCGCGAGATCATCAGCTTTTCAGCATAGACCATGCCGCGCCCCGCCTGCAGATCCTCGGGCCCGCCATTGCGCAGGGTGAACAGGAACAACCCCATGTCGTCAAACCGTCCGGCGCCGTAATCGGTGATGTCCCAGCCCAGGCCGCGCGCACGCATCAGCGCTCCGTCCGGGCCGCGCATGCGATCGGGGGACCAGTCGGCAAAAGGCGGCAGCACCGCGCCAAAGCCGGTCATGAAGGCACGTGCTTCGTGCATGATCTCGTTGATGCGCGATCGTTTCATTGCATGTCCTCGATTTCATGCGCCCAGGGCGGGTTGGCTCCGGCGCGTGACACCGTCACCGCCGCCACGCGGGCGGCAAAGTCGATGATACCGGCCAGATCGTCTTTGGTCAGCATCCGCAGCGCATCGGGGGTCAGCGCGCCACGCTGATGCAGTGCCCAGAGGCATCCGGCATTGAACGTATCCCCTGCCCCGATCGTATCGACCACCTGCGCGGGCACCGCCGGGCGCTGCACGCGCAGCCCATCGGCCCCGAACCCGATCGCCCCGTCGCCGCCACAGGTGATAAGCACCAGCGCCGCGCCCTGCGCCTGCACCGCGCGGGCCTTGTCATCGAGCGTGCCCGCCCCCAGCATCAGCCAGTCCAGATCCGCATCCGACAGTTTGACAATATCGGCCCGCCCCAGCACCCGCGCCAGCCGCGCGCGATAGGCGGCGTCATCTTCGGCAAAGCCGGGGCGGATGTTGGGATCAACCATCACCACCTTGTCCCGTGGCCAGCCGATGGCGAGATCCGCAAAGCTATCCGCGCCGGGCGGGTTGCACAGGGAAATCCCGCCGCAGAACAGCGCGCCAGCCGCGCCGGTGTCGGGCAGGTCCGCCGGGCGGATATCGCGCGTCGCGCTGCCCCGGTCATAAAAGCTGTAGCGCGCCTGCCCATCCGTCAGATGCACCATGGCCAGCGTGGTCACCCGGTCGCTGCGCACCGCCAGATCCGTGGCCACACCGCTTTCGGCCAATGCGTCGGCGATCTGCTGGCCGAACCCGTCCGATGACAACCCCGTCAACAGCCCCACCGGCGCCCCCAGCCGTCCAAGCGCCATCGCGGTGTTCAGCACAGCCCCGCCCACATGCGGCACATACGCCCCCATCCGGGGCACCATGTCGATCAGCGCCTCGCCGCAACACAGGATCATGGCCGCGTCCTCCCTTGGTCTGGTTCAGCCCTACACCAACAGCCCCCACCCCGCCAACCGGCGCATTTTTCTTGCCATCGCGGGATCGGCTGTCTAGTTTATGAACAGTCGTTCATTTAATGGAGACCCCAGCGATGGCAGTCCTGACATCCTCAGCCGCGCCGAAATCCGAGGCATTCGAGGCCAACCGCGCCGCGCATCTGGCGGCCATGGGCCCGGTGGCCGAGGCATCGCAGCGCGCCTGCGCCGGGGGAGGCGATGCCGCCCATGCACGCCACGTGGCCCGTGGCAAGCTGCCCCCGCGTGAACGGGTGGCACGGCTGCTGGATCCCGGCGCGCCTTTTCTGGAAATCGGCCAGTTTGCGGCACATGGGCTTTATGACGACGCGGCCCCGTCGGCCGGGGTGATCGCGGGCATCGGCCGGGTGTCGGGGCGCGATGTGATGATCGTGTGCAACGATGCCACGGTGAAGGGCGGCACCTATTACCCGATGAGCGTCAAGAAACATCTGCGCGCCCAGGAAATCGCCGAAGCCAACGCCCTGCCCTGCATCTATCTGGTGGATTCCGGTGGCGCCAACCTGCCTAACCAGGACGAGGTCTTTCCCGACCGCGACCATTTCGGGCGCATCTTCTTCAATCAGGCCAACATGTCGGCCCGTGGCATCGCCCAGATCGCCGTGGTCATGGGGTCCTGCACAGCCGGCGGCGCCTATGTCCCCGCCATGTCGGACGTCACCATCATCGTCAAGGAACAGGGCACGATCTTTCTGGCCGGCCCGCCGCTGGTCAAGGCCGCCACGGGCGAGGTCGTGAGCGCCGAAGATCTCGGCGGTGGCGATGTGCACACGCGCCTGTCGGGCGTGGCCGACTACCTGGCCGATGACGACGCGCATGCGCTGGCGCTGGCCCGTCAGGCGGTGGCAAGCTTGGGCGCGCCGACCCCGGCCACGATCCAGCGCGCACCCATCGAAGATCCGCTTTATGATCCCGAAGAGATCCTTGGCGTGGTGCCCGCCGACCTCAAGACCCCCTATGACATCCGCGAAGTCATCGCCCGCATCGTCGACGGGTCGCGCTTTGACGAATTCAAGGCGCGCTATGGCACCACTCTGGTCACCGGCTTTGCCCATATCTGGGGGCTGCCGGTGGGGATCATCGCCAATAACGGCGTGCTCTTTTCCGAAAGCTCGATCAAGGGCGCGCATTTCGTGGAACTGTGCAGCCAGCGCAAGATCCCGCTGATCTTTCTGCAGAACATCACCGGGTTCATGGTGGGCCAACGCTACGAATCGGGGGGCATCGCCAAGGATGGCGCCAAGCTGGTGACGGCCGTCGCCACCACGCAGGTGCCCAAGATCACCATGCTGGTGGGCGGGTCCTTTGGCGCGGGCAATTACGGCATGTGCGGGCGCGCCTATTCGCCCCGGTTCCTGTGGACCTGGCCCAACAGCCGCATTTCGGTGATGGGCGGCGAACAGGCCGCAGGGGTGCTGGCCACCGTCCGCCGCGACGGGATCGAACGCAAGGGCGGCCAGTGGTCCGCCGAAGAAGAGGCCGCGTTCAAGGCCCCTACCATCGCCATGTTCGAAGAACAGTCGCACCCGCTTTATGCCTCGTCCAGGCTTTGGGATGACGGGATCGTGGACCCGCGCAAAAGCCGCGACATTCTGGGCCTGTCGCTGTCGGCCTCGCTGAACGCACCGATCCCCGACACGCGCTTTGGCGTCTTCCGGATGTGAGGAGAAACCGCATGTTCACCAAGATCCTCATTGCAAACCGGGGCGAAATTGCCGCCCGTGTCATCGCAACCGCCCGCCGCATGGGCGTGGCCAGCGTCGCGGTGCATTCTCAGGCCGACATGCAGGCCCGCCACGTGGACCTCGCGGACGAGGCGGTGGGTATCGGCCCCGCCCCGGTGGCCGACAGCTATCTGGTGGGAAGGCGACTGATCGAAGCGGCTCTCGCCACCGGCGCGCAGGCGATCCATCCCGGCTATGGGTTCCTGTCGGAAAACCCCGATTTCGTCGAAGCTGTCGAAGCCGCCGGGCTGACCTTTGTCGGGCCACCCGCCGATGCGATCCGCGCCATGGGGCTCAAGGATGCGGCCAAGGCGCTGATGGAACAGGCGGGCGTGCCGGTGGTGCCGGGCTATCACGGCAGCGCCCAGGACCTCGATACCCTGTCAGCCGAAGCCGACCGCATCGGCTATCCGGTTCTGATCAAGGCGCGCGCAGGCGGCGGCGGCAAGGGCATGCGCCTTGTCGAGCGCGCCGAAGATTTTGCCGACGCGCTGGCCGCCGCGCAGCGCGAAGGGCAGGCCAGCTTTGGCGACCCTGCCTGTCTGGTCGAAAAATACATCACCAAACCGCGCCATGTAGAGATCCAGATCTTTGCCGATGCCCATGGCAATGTGGTGCATCTGTTCGAACGCGACTGTTCGCTGCAGCGCCGCCACCAGAAGGTGATTGAAGAGGCCCCCGCCCCCGACATGCCCCCCGAAGTGCGCGCCGCCATGGGGGCGGCCGCCGTCGAAGCGGCCCGCGCCATCGGCTATCAGGGCGCGGGCACGGTCGAATTCATCGCAGACGGGTCCGGCCCGCTGCGCGCCGACGGGTTCTGGTTCATGGAAATGAACACCCGCCTGCAGGTCGAACACCCGGTGACCGAAGCGATCACCGGTCTTGATCTGGTGGAACTGCAGCTGCGCGCGGCAGCCGGTGAACCGCTGGGTTTTGACCAAAGTGATCTGAGCATCACCGGCCACAGCTTTGAAGCGCGCCTTTACGCCGAAGACGCCGCCAAGGGGTTCCTGCCCGCCACCGGGCATCTGGATCATCTGGCCTTTCCCGAAGGCGCGGAATTTGCCCATGGCGACATCCGCATCGACAGCGGCGTGCGCAGTGGCGATGACATCAGCCCCTATTATGACCCGATGATCGCCAAGATCATCGTGCACGGCCCCGACCGCGCCACCGCGCTGGCCCGGCTGGGCCACGCGCTCGACCGGTGCGAGGTCGCCGGGCTGGTCACCAATCTGGGCTTTCTGGCGCGTCTGGCCCGTCATCCCGGCTTTGCCGCGGGCGACGTGGACACCGGCCTGATTGAACGCGACAGCGACGACCTGACCGCCACGCCCGACCCCAGCTTTGAGGTGCGCGCCCTTGCCACCGTCGTCGCCAGCGGGATGATCGACCCGCCCCGGGGCAACGATCCCTGGACCCATCTGCGCGGCTGGCGGGCCTGGGGGATGGGCAGCACGCCGGTGGATCTGATCCATGCGGGCGACACCCTGCAGATGCAGATCGCGCCTTGCGATGAGGGCTTTGTGATGGACGGGACGATGTTCCGCCTGCGACGGACCGAACATGGCGTGATCTTGTCGGTCAATTGCCAGAGCGAGACCCTGCGCTATCACCGCAAGGGCGACACGATCACCATCTTTGACGACGCCGAAAGCCACGTCTTTACAATCCCCGACCCGCTTCTGGGCGAAGCGGGCGCGGATCAGGCCGGGGACGCCATCCTGTCGCCCATGCCGGGGCTCGTCACCCTACTGCGCGCCGCCGCAGGGGAGCGGGTCGAAAAAGGGCAACCTCTGGTCACGCTCGAGGCGATGAAGATGGAACACACGCTGTCCGCCCCCCGTGATGGCGTCATCGCCGAGGTGCTGGCCGCGCAGGGCGATCAGGTGCAGGATGGCATGGTGCTGATCCGGCTGGAGGATCCCGATGACTGAGCCCGTCACCATCGTCGAAATGGGCCCGCGTGACGGGCTGCAGAACGAACAGACACCGGTGGCCACCGCCGACAAGATCGCACTGATCGACGGGCTGTCGGCCTGCGGCTTTTCACGGATCGAAGCGGCCAGCTTCGTATCGCCCAAATGGGTGCCTCAGATGGGCGATGCGGCGCAGGTGATGGCAGGGATCCACCGCCATCCAGGCATCCGCTATGCTGCGCTGACCCCCAATCTGCGCGGCTTCGAAGGGGCGCTGGCCGCGCGCGCGGACGAGGTCGCGATCTTCGGGTCCGCATCCGAAGGGTTCAGCCAGCACAACATCAACTGCTCGATCGCCGAAAGCCTGACGCGCTTTGAGCCGGTCCTGGCTGCGGCCCGGTCCGCAGGCATCCCCGTGCGCGGCTATGTCAGCTGCGTGGTGCACTGCCCCTATGACGGCGCGGTCGCGCCGGATGCGGTGGCGGATGTGTCCGAACGGCTTCTGGCCATGGGCTGCTATGAAATCTCGCTGGGCGACACGATCGGTGCGGGCACGCCCGACAGCACGGCGGCGATGCTGGATGCGGTGCTGGCCCGTGTGCCCGCCGACCGGCTGGCGGGGCATTTCCACGACACACGGGGCCGCGCGCTTGACAATATCGGGGTCTGTCTGGATCGCGGGTTGCGGGTCTTTGATGCCTCGATCGCGGGTCTGGGCGGCTGCCCCTATGCGCCCGGCGCCAAGGGCAATGTCGCCACAGAAGAGGTCGCCGCCCTGCTGGAAACGCTGGGCTTCGACAGCGGCATCAACCGGCAGGCGCTGGCCGACCTTATCCCCTTTGCCCGATCGCTCAGGACAGACACATGACATCCTATGACACCATATTGGCCGAGCGCGACACGCGCGGCGTTCTGACGGTTACGCTCAACCGCCCGGACAAGAAAAACGCCCTCTCGGCCCGCATGATCGCGGAACTGACGGATATGGCGCACGGGATCGGCGCCGCCCCCGACACCCGCGCGGTCGTGCTGCGGGGGGCCGGCGATGTGTTCTGCGCGGGCGGCGATCTGGGCTGGATGAAAGCCCAGATCGAAGCCGACCGCCCCACCCGCATGGCCGAAGCGCGCAAACTGGCCGAAATGCTGCAGGCGCTGAACGAACTGCCATCGCCGCTGATCGGGCGCATCCATGGCGGGGCCTTTGGGGGCGGTGTGGGCATGGCCTGTGTCTGCGACATCGCCATTGCCGAAGCCGGAACCAAATTCGGCCTGACCGAAACCCGTCTGGGCCTGATCCCTGCCACCATCGGGCCCTATGTGCTGGCCCGTCTGGGCGAAGGCATGGCGCGGCGCGTGTTCATGTCCGCCCGCATCTTTGGTGCCGACGAAGCTGCAACCCTGGGCGTCGTGGCCCGCAGCGTGGCCGCCCCCGCGCTTGATGCCGCCATCCTGGACGAGGTGACACCCTATCTGTCGGTGGCGCCGGGCGCGGTTGCGGCGGCCAAATCGCTGGCGCGCGCCATGGGGCCGCGCATTGACGATGCAGTGATCGACGACACGATCCGGCGCCTGGCCGACACCTGGGAAACCGACGAGGCCGCCGCCGGGATCGACGCCTTTCTCAGCCGCACAGCCCCGCCCTGGGCCTAGCCATAGCTGCCATCCGCATCATGGGTTTCCTGCCCCGAAAGGGCCGGTGAAAAGGTGCAGATCAGACGCAGATCCCCCTTGATCGCGCGCAGGATATGCCTGTCGTTTCGGTCAAGCGCATAAAGCGTGCCGGGCCGCACCGGCCAGGTCTGGCCGGTGGCGACATCGACAACTTCGCCTTCGCCCGCGATGCAGTAATTCGCTTCGAGGTGGTTTTTGTATTCCAGATGCAGTTCGGTCCCTTCACGGACCATCGTGTCATGCAGCGAACATCCCATCCGGTCATCGGCCAGCACCATGCGCCGGCTTTCCCAGCCATCGCCGGTGGCATGGCGCCACGATCCGATCACATCACGCAATTCGCGCACGATCATGTCAGTCTCCTTGCTTCGTTGTTTGGGGATTGAAACCTCAGCCGGGCCGCGCACGCTGTTGGGTGGGGGCGATGCCAAAGGCCGCCTTGTAGACGCGCGAAAAATGCCCGCTGCTTTCGAACCCGCAGGCCAGAGACACGTCCATCACCGACGATTCCGTCTGCAGCAGCAGATTACGCGCCCGCTCGAGCCGCAGTTCCATGAAATATTTGCTGGGCGATGTATTGAGGTATTTTCCGAACAGCCGTTCCAGCTGGCGGGTGGAAATACCGACCATCTGAGAAATCTCGGACGGTGAAATCGGCGCCTCGATGCGATCCTGCATGGCCCGGATCGCGATGGCCAGATGCGGGTTGCGCATGCCGTTGCGCGACTGCAGCGACACGCGCTGTTCGGCGGTGGCATTGCGCACGGCGTTATAGACCATCTGATCGGCCACCGCGATGGACAGATCCGCCCCGTGGTCGCGTTCGATCAGATGCAGCATCAGATCCGCCGTCGCGGTGCCGCCCGATGCGGTCATGTGCCGTTCGTCGGCCACAAAGACATTGCGCACCAGGTTCACGTGGGGAAACGCCTCCATGAAGCCGTCATGGTATTCCCAGTGGATCGCCGCCTGCATGCCATCGAGGAACCCCGCTTCGGCGAGCACCCATGCGCCGGAACACAAGGCCCCGATCGGCACACCCGTGACCCGCGCCCGGCGCAGCGCGGCCAGCAGCGGACGGCTGACATGGTCGCGCATATGGATGCCCGACAGCACAAAAAGCTGGTCACATCTGGGCAGATCCCCCAGCCCGTAATGCACCAGCGTGACCGACCCGTTGGAACAGGTGGCGCGGTGGCCATCCTCGGACCCGAAGGACCAGTCATACAGCGCCTCATCACTGACCAGATTGGCGATGCGCAGGGGTTCGACCGCGCAGGAAAACGCCAGATGCGAAAATTCTTCGACCAGGATGAAAGCGTAATGCTGCGTCATGGCACCCCCGTTTGCGGCAAGCCTAGCACGGCCCGATCTGCATACTGCATGCATTTTCTCTGTACACAAGGTGTATACATAGCGTAGAACCCGAGTCGCACAAGCACCAACAGGGGCCGCGATGACAGAGCAGGGCACAGACAAGAAGGCCGCGCTTTATGCGCATCTCAAGACTGCGATCCTGACGCTAAAGCTGCGGCCCGGTCAGGATCTGGACGAGACCACCCTGTCGGATGAATTCCACCTCTCGCGCACCCCCCTGCGCGAGGTGCTGCGCCAGCTTGCGGGTCAGGGCTATGTGGATCTGCGCCAGCATCGCGGCGCGCGGGTCAGCGAGATGACCCACGTCACGCTGCGCGATTTCTTTCTGGCCGCACCCATGGTCTATGGCGCGGTGATGCGGCTGGCCGCCACATCCGCTACCCCCGCCCAGATCGCAGACCTGAAAGCCGCACAAGAGGTGTTCCGCACCGCCCTGCGCACCGGCACCGGCGCCGACCGGGCGCTGGCCAACAACCACTTTCACGAAATCACCGGAGAGATGGCGGGCAATATCTATCTACTGCCCAGCTTTCGCCGCCTGCTGATCGACCATGCCCGCATCGGCATGACCTTCTACCGGCCTCAGGACGACGCCCAGGCGCGCAACCTGTCCACCGCCAGCCAGCAGCATGACGCCATCATCGCCGCCATCGAAGACCGCGACGAAGCCGCCGCCGGGCAGCTGGCGGTCGATCACTGGACGCTGTCGCGCGACCAGATCGAACGCTTTGTCATGCCCGCCGGGCTGGACCTGCCGCTTGGCACCCTGTCACGCAAGACCCCCGCTTAACCCAGAATGAGGATCTGAATGGCACCGATTTTCCGGTTCGATGGGATCTATACCCCCGTCGTGACGCCCTATACCGCCGATGGGGACATCCATTGGGACGCCCTGGGCGCCATCATCGACCACCTGGTCGATCATGGCGTGCATGGCATCATATCCGGCGGGTCCACGGGCGAAAACTATGCCCAGACCGTGGACGAACGCATTCGCCTGGCGCGCTTTGCCCATGATCACCTGCAGGGCCGTGTGCCGCTGGTGGTGGGGACAGGCGCGATGCTGACCGCCGACAGCATCGCCCTGGCCGAAGCCGCAGCCACGATGGGCGCGCAGGCCATCCTGCTGGCCAGCCCGCCCTATGCCGTGCCGACAGACCGCGAAAACGCGCTGAACGCGCTGGCCATCGACAAGGCGGCGGATCTGCCGGTGATGCTGTACAACTACCCCCACCGCACCGGCACCATGATGGGCGAGGAATTTCTGGACCGTGTGGGCCGCAGCCGCAATTTCTGCGCGATCAAGGAAAGCTCGGGCGACATCAACCGCGTGCATCTGCTGGCGCGCGACTATCCGCATATCCAGCTGGGCTGCGGCATGGATGATCAGGCGCTGGAATTCTTTGCCTGGGGCGCGCCCTTCTGGGTCTGTGGCGGGTCGAACTTCCTGCCTGCCGAACATGTGGCGCTCTATCAGGCCTGCATCATCGACGGGGACTTCGCCAAGGGGCGCCGCATCATGGCGGCCATGATGCCGCTGATGCGGGTGCTCGAACAGGGCGGCAAGTTCATCCAGACCATCAAACATGGCGTTGCGATGAACGGGTTCGACACCGGCGGCATCCGCGCGCCGCTCAAGGATCTCAACAAGGATGACAGACGCGCGCTCGATCAGGTGACGCGCGTTCTCAAACGCAAGATCGCCGACATCATGGCCGAGGGCTGACCCATGACATTGCTCACTCAGGACGAATATACCTCAATCGCGGCCGGGCTCGACCTGCCGACCGGTGCCTATATCGACGGCATGTCGCGGCCTGCGCTGTCGGGCAAGACCTTTGCCAGCCTCAACCCGGCCACCGGCGACATCCTGACCCATATCGCCGCCTGCGGCCCCGAAGATGTGGATCTGGCCGTCGAAAAAGCGCGCGAGGCCTTTGACGACGGGCGCTGGTCCAAGCGTCACCCCTCCGAACGCAAGGACGTGCTGATCCGGCTGTGCAAGCTGATCACCCGCAACGCGCGCGAACTGGCGGTGATGGAGAGCCTCGACAGTGGCAAGACCATTCAGGATTGCGAAACCGTGGATGTGCCCGAAACCATCCACTGCCTGAAATGGCATGCCGAAGCCATCGACAAGATCTATGATCAGGTCGCCCCCGCATCCGACAATCACATCGCCATGGTGCTGCGCGAACCGATCGGCGTGGTGGGGCTGGTTCTGCCGTGGAACTTTCCACTGCTGATGCTGGCCTGGAAACTGGGGCCTGCGCTGGCGGCGGGCTGTTCGGTGGTTATCAAACCCGCCGAAGACACATCGCTGACTGCGCTGCGGCTGGCCGAACTGGCCAGCGAAGCCGGTCTGCCGCGCGGGGTGCTGAACGTGGTGCCCGGCCATGGCGCGGATGTGGGTGAACCGATCGGGCGGCACATGGATGTGGACATGGTGTCCTTCACCGGTTCGACGACAACGGGCAAGCGGTTCCTGAGCTATTCGGCCGAAAGCAACGCCAAAGAGGTGGTGCTGGAAATGGGCGGCAAGAACGCCGCCATCGTGATGGAGGACGCCGAAAATCTGGATCGCGTGGCCGCCCATCTGGTCAATGGCGCGTTCTGGAACATGGGCGAAAACTGTTCCGCGATCTCGCGGCTGATCGTGCACAAGGACATCAAGGCCGATCTGCTGGCCCGCATCGCCCATCACACCCGCCAGTGGAAAACCGGCAACCCGCTGGATCCCGCCACCCGTGTCGGGGCGCTGATCAACGCGGCGCATTTTACCAAGGTCTGCGGCTATCTGGATCAGGCCGATCAGGTGGTGATCGGCGGCACGGCAGAGAACGGCTTTGTCGACCCCACCGTGGTCGAGCTGCCCGGCAACGACGCAGCCCTTGCCCGCGAAGAGATCTTTGGCCCGGTTCTGTCGGTGATTACGGTGTCGGGTCTCGACGAAGCCATCGCCATGGCCAATGACAGCCACTACGGGCTGTGCGCGTCGATCTTCACCGCCAATGCCAAACGCGCCATCCGTGGCGCGCGGGCGCTGCGGGCGGGCACGGTCACCGTCAACAGCTTTGGCGAAGGTGACATTTCAACCCCCTTTGGCGGCTATGGGCAGTCGGGCTTTGGCGGGCGCGACAACGGGCTGCACGCCCATGACCAGTACACCCAGCTGAAAACCATCTGGATTGATCTGGCCGATGATGCGGACGAGGCGGTGGATTGACGGGCCAGCATCAGCGCACCGCAGCCCGCCTGCCCCGCCATTGCGGGCCAGCCGCCTGGAACGCCATCCTGCCCGACCAGCCGGCCCTGCCGGTGCTCGACCATGACCTGAGCGCCGATGTCACCATCATCGGCGGCGGGTTTGCCGGGCTGTCGGCGGCGCGCAGGTTGCACCAGCTGGACCCGACGCTACGGGTTGCGCTGCTTGAAGCGGGGCGTTTTGCCGACAGTTCGGCGGGGCGCAATTCGGGGTTCATGATCGACCTGCCGCATGATCTGTCATCGGACAATTACGCAGGCGACGGTCTGGACAGCGACCGCGCGACCATTGGCCTTAATCGCCGGGCCATCGCCTTTGCGCGCGACGTGGCGCGCGACTGCGCGCTGACGTCAGAGATCGTGGACCCCAGCGGCAAGATCAACGCCGCCGCCACCCCGGCAGGGGATCGGCACAACCGCGATTATGCCGCACATCTGGACCGTCTGGGCGAGCCATCCACCCTGCTGGACGCTGCCGAGATGCGCGCGATCACCGGCAGCGCGCATTACACATCCGGCCTGTTCACACCGGGCACGGTGATGCTGCAACCGGCGAGCTATATCCGGGCGCTGTCTCAGCATCTGGCCGGTCAGGTGATGGTGTTCGAACGCTCACCCGCCACCGGGTTTCAGCGGCAGGGCACAGGCTGGCAGGTGCAGACACCGGGCGGGCGCATCGCCACCGGGCATATCGTGCTGGCCAATAACGGGCATCTGGAAAGCTTTGGCTACTATCAGCGCCGGCTGATGCATATCTGCCTTTATGCGTCGATGACCACGGCTCTGAGCGACGATCAGATCCGCCGCCTGGGCGGGCAGAGCCGCTGGGGCGTGACGCCGGCCGATCCAATGGGCACATCGGTGCGGCGGATTTCGGGGTCCTATGGCACCCGGATCCTGATCCGCACCTGTGGCAGTTTCAGCCCCACGCTGGATCCCCACCCCCATTTCATGCGCCACGCCGCACGGGTGCATGACCGCAAATTCGCCGAACGGTTTCCGCAGCTTGGCGATGTGGGGATGGAGCACCGCTGGGGCGGGATGCTGTGCCTGAGCCGCAATGGATCCGCCGCCTTCGGCCCGCTTGAACCCGGCGTGCTGACGGCCTGCTGTCAGAACGGGCTGGGCACGGCACGCGGCACGCTGCAGGGGATGGGGATCGCCGAACATCTGCTGGGTGTTCCGTCGCCCATCGCCGATCATTTTCTGGCGCAGCCCCAGCCGCCGCGCCTGCCGCCCGCACCCATCGCTTCGCTGGGCGCCAATGCCTATCTGCGCTGGAAGGAATGGCGCAGCGGGCGCGAATAACCCCTGCCGTTATCCAGCCCAGGGCCGTTAACCAGCCGGTCCGGAACAAATTTACATCGAATGCCGCGCATCCTAGACACGGACCTGCGCGGTACACCGTTGTACCCCCGCCGCGCGCGTAACAAGTAGCCCGTGTTTTTCCCGTGCCTGCCCTACAAAAACAGGGTCTTCGTGAACTCGGCGAACCGCTTGCTGTTGATCTTGTGCATGTTGCCCTTTTCGGCAGGGTCAATCGCGGGGCCCATGTCGAACCAGTTTTCGTCTTCATCCGCGAACCATTCACGATGCACCCAGGCATTTCCGGCCTGATATGCGTCGTGAATCTTGGCCCGGTGGGCACCCGACAGCACCGCGCGGGGTTCGGTGGGCAGCTGGGAAATCCGGTCCGCCAACGCCGCGCGCTGCGGGTTGGGTCTGCCATTGCGGGCAAAGGGGATATGCGGCTGCATGGCGCGCAGATATTCCAGCGCCTGCGCCGACAGCGCGGGGTTTTCCCGCCCCACCGGTTCGGCGGATCCATAGTCGAAGACCTGCCCGGGGCAGGCGCGACCCAGAACATCCTGCAGGATGTCGCCACCCAGCATGCGATCACGGTCAAACAGGCGCACACGCAGCGATGCACGGCCGAAATGCGCGGTCCAGTTTTCGATCAGCGGCCGATAGCGCAGATAGGGCAGCGCACTGGGGGTGCGCAGGCAATTGCCGATGAAGCTTTCGATGCGCAGGGCACTGAACCCCCGGCGCATATGTTCGGCATACATGCTCAGGATCGCCTCTTCCTGGCGGCGCAGGTAAAGCACGATTTCGATGTCGTCAAAATGGCGCCTGAGAAGCTGCGCAAGGTTGCCGACTTCATCGCCCTGCATGTTGCCGGTCAGGTTTTCCGACGACACAACCATGGTATGGCAGCGGCGTTGATGCTTTCGAACGGCCCGGCCGAGCATATCGTCGATCTTTTGACGATAGGCGGCCTGATCGCGGCTGGTCTTGATCCCGTGGCCGATGGCAAAGGGGTGCAGTTCGATCGCCGAGGCATAGAACAGCGTGATGTGATTGGCATCAACCGAATCCAGATCGGGGTAGACCACCCCATGCTTCAAAAGCCATGGCCGGTTGGTATAGAGCGCCTTTTGCAGATAGGTCGTCGCGGTCTTCGGCGTGCCGATATGGCAGACAAGTTTCATGAGGCCCCAGTTTCCTTCGTGATCAGCCACCTGTCGGACTGGCGTGTTTGAGCAGCACAAGTCAGGTCCGACGCCCAAAGCCACCGCCAAACGGGATGTCGGCATGCCGCACGCACGCGCGCCGAATTTGCGTGATCCGGGCGCCGAACTCAATCCCCGGCAGCGTTAGATCAGACGCAAATCGGATCAGGGGTCAGGATTGCAGCGCCGCAAGATTGCCGCCTGATCACCCCGGTTCGCCGCCCGGACCGGGCTCTGCGATCCTGCGCGCCTCGGGCACGGTTCGCGGGCGGCCTGTGTCGTCGATGGCGACAAAGGTGAAATTCGCCTCGGTCACCTTTTCGCGGGTGCCATAGCGATCGCGCAGCACCCAGGCTTCCAGCCAGATGCCCATAGAGCTGGTCCCCACCCGATCCACGCTGGCATAGATGCACAGCACATCGCCCACATGAACCGGGCGGATGAATTTCATGGCATCAATCGCAACCGTCGCCACACGGCCCTGCGCGCGTTCCCCCGCAACGATCCCTGCGGCAATATCCATCTGGCTGAGCACCCAGCCCCCGAAAATATCCCCGTTCACATTCACATCCGCCGGCATCGCCAGCGTCCGCAATGTCAGCTCCCCCCGTGGCGCATCGTCCTGCATGCTGTCCCCTTTGTCATCAGTAGCTTAGCCTACCCTGACCAATGCATGCCCCTGCTGCAAGGGACTTGCTGGCCGAAAATAGGTCACCCCGAAGCGCGTGATGCCCTTGCGACAAAGGCCATGTTGGCCCATATCTTCGCTGCCTATTCTTTCTATCGACCCACTGTTTCCGTTCGGCCGCAGTCTTCGATTCGACTGACGGCCAGGTCATCGCAGTCTGCGGATGGCATAGCAAACAGGAGACACGCGGATGGCCAGCGGCACCGTGAAATGGTTCAACACCACCAAAGGCTACGGCTTTATCGCCCCTGAAGGCGGCGGCAAGGACATCTTTGTCCACATCAGCGCGGTTGAGCGCTCGGGCCTCACCGGCCTTGCCGACAACCAGAAAGTGACGTTCGAGATCCGCACCGGCCGGGACGGCCGCGAAAGCGCGACCGATCTCGAACTGGTCTGATCAGGACCCTGATTTTGCGCCCTGATCGGCGTAATCCATGACGTTCGGCGCGGGCGCGTCCCTTATGGGGGATGCGCCCGCGCCACACCTGACCAGGGATTTACCCCTTGCTAACTGCGGCACAGAGTTGTGACTTGACCCTCCCCAACGGTTGTTCAGACAATGCCTGCAGTACTTTGCCCGTAACGATCCGAGAGACGACCATGTTTTCACGCCGCTCATTCATCGCCGCCGCCGGAGCGGGCGCAACCGCCACGCTGCTGCCCGGCCTTGCTTCGGCCGCTGTCGAATTCGACCCGACCCCGCGTGAGGTGCGTGTAAACAGCAACCTGACCCCCGGCCATCTCTATGTCGTGCCGCGGTCCTTCTATCTGTACTATGTGACCGAACCGCGCAAAGCGATGCGCTATGGCGTGGGCGTCGGCAAGGCCGGGCTGGAATTCACCGGCACCGCGACCATTTCGGTCAAAAAGGAGTGGCCCACCTGGCGCCCGACCAATGACATGATCGAGCGCGATCCGGTGGCCTATTCGAAATTCGTTGGCAATGACTACATCCAGCCGGGCGGTCCGGGAAATCCGCTGGGCGCGCGCGCGCTTTATCTGTTCCAGAACGGGCGCGACACCTATTTCCGCATCCATGGCACCACCGCCCCCCACACCATCGGCAGCGCGGCATCCAATGGCTGTATCCGCATGCTGAACGAGCATGTGATCGACCTTTATGAACGTGTGCCCGTGGGCACCACGGTCACGGTGCTCTGACCCGGCTCAGGGTGCCGGATCCGCGACCCGCTCGGTGATCAGGCGCCCATCCGGCCAGGGCCGCAGCAGCGGCCCGACCTCGTCTTCGGACCCGCTCAGCCACAGATCGAGATCCGCCCGATCCAGCACCACCGCCATACGGTCATGGATCGGGGACACGTCTCCATTGGGCGCACAGGTCACCGTGGCGACCTGATCCACCACCTGCCCGCCGGGGGCCGTCCAGCGATCGGTGATGGCCGCAAAGCACAACACCCCGCCATCTGTCGGACGCAGGCGCCAGGCCTGTTTGCGCCGCGTCTTACCCGTCCATTCATACCAGCCATCCACCGGCACAACGGCCCGCCCGACACCGGCAAAGGCCGATTTGTCGAACAGCGTTTCGGATCGTGCGTTCACGATGGTGTCCATCACCGGGCGCCCGCGCGCATTCACCCGGCCCACGGGGATGATCCCCCACCGCATGCGCCGCAGCCCCTGCGCGGTCAGCGTCACCACCATCTGCCCCGGCGCGATGTTGCGGCGGGGTGGTTCGTCTGCGACCGGATCTGCGGATGCACCCAACAGATCCGCCAGATCCGCCATGGGCCGGGTCAGGAACACACGGCCCGGCACGGATCAGCGTGCCCGGTCAGCCAGCGCCGTCACATCGGCCACCAGCCCATCCACGATCAGCGCCACACCCGTGGCATTGGGATGCAGCCCGTCAGGCTGCAGCAACGCCGCCAGCTGAGCAGGGTCGTCGGCCCGCGCGCCGAACCCGGCAAAGAAACTGTCGGCCAGCGCCACGCCATGGGCCTGCGCGAGATCGGGATAGATCGCATCGAACTGCGCCTTGTAATCGGCCCCGTAATTGCCCGGCGCGGCAAAGCCCATCAGCAGAACCTCGACCCCGGCCGCCCCTGCAGTCTGCAGGATCTGATCCAGATTGGCCCGCGTCACCGCCGGATCCACCCCCCGCAGCACGTCATTGGCCCCAAGCGCCACGATCAGCGCATCCACATCCGGCGTCAGCGTCCAGCCCACCCGCGCGGCACCACCCTGGCTGGTGTCGCCCGACACCCCCGCATTGATCAGCGTCACATCCCGGCCCTGCGCCTTCAGGCGCGCTTCGAGCTGGGCCACGAACCCGTCCTGAGGTGCCAGCCCATAGCCCTGGGTCAGGCTGTCGCCAAGCGCCGCAATGGTCACTGTTTGGGCAGACACCGCGCCCGCCAGCCCCATGATCAGAGCCGCGACCCGCCCCAAAGACATCCATACCTTGCGCATCCCCGGCAATGCTCCATATCGACCCAAAGGTAGCTTTGTGAAAGACCGGCCCATGTCTGATCCGATCCTGTCCCTTCAAGATGCCGCATTGGCGCTGAATGGCAATGCCGGGCGCATTGATATTCTGCACGGGATCACCCTGGACGTGACGCGCGGCGAAACGCTGGGGCTGATCGGGCCGTCCGGGTCGGGCAAGTCATCGCTGCTGATGCTGATGGGCGGGCTGGAACAGGCCACCGGCGGGACGATCCGCGCGCTTGGTCAGGATCTGACGGCCATGGACGAAGACACGCTGGCCCGCTTTCGCCGCGACCATATGGGCGTGGTGTTTCAGAGCTTTCACCTCATCCCCACCATGACGGCGCTGGAAAATGTCGCCACCCCGCTCGAGCTGGCAGGCCACCGCGATGCCTTTGCCCGCGCACAGGCCGAGCTGGACGCCGTGGGGCTGGGCCACCGGGCCGACCACTACCCGGCGCAGATGTCGGGAGGCGAGCAGCAGCGGGTGGCACTGGCGCGGGCATCGGCGCCGCGCCCGCAGATCCTGCTGGCCGATGAACCCACCGGCAATCTTGACGCGGCCAATGGGGCGATGATCATGGATCTTCTGTTTGACCTGCGCGACCGGCACGGCGCGACGCTGGTGCTGGTGACCCATTCCAACGAACTGGCCCGGCGCTGTGATCGGGTGATCCGCCTGCGGGACGGGCGCATCGCCGACCCTGCCCGCGAAAGGGCCGCCGAATGAGCCTGCGGCAGGCCGCGCGGCTGGCCCGCCGCGAATTGCGCGGCGGGGTGCGCGGGTTCGGGGTGTTCCTGGCCTGCCTCGCGCTTGGGGTTGCCGCCATTGCTGCCGTGGGATCGGTGCGCGCCAGCATCGAAGCGGGGCTGGCCGCCGAAGGCGCCGCCCTGCTGGGGGGCGATGCCGAACTGGAATTCACCTATCGGTTTGCGTCCCCCGAAGAACGCGCCTGGATGCAGGACACCGCCACATCCCTGTCCGAGATTGTGGATTTCCGGTCGCTGGCCGTGGTCGATCGCGATGGCCGCACCGAACGCGCGCTGACGCAGGTCAAGGGCGTCGATGCCGCCTATCCGCTGATCGGGACGGTCGGGCTCAGCCCGCCGATGCCCTTGTCCGACGCTCTGGCGGGGCAAGACGGGGTGCCCGGCGCGGTGATGGATCCGGTGCTGATCGACCGGCTGGGGCTGCGCATCGGTGACCGGTTCCGCCTCGGCACACAGGATTTTGCGCTGATGGCGCGGCTGGATCGTGAACCCGATGCTGCGGGCGACGGGTTTGGCCTTGGCCCGCGCACGCTGGTGGCCACAGGGGCGCTTGAGCATTCCGGCCTGCTGGCGCCCGGAACGCTGTTTTCCAGCAAATACCGGTTGGATCTGCCGCCCGACGCTGCGCTGGCCGCGATCAGCGCCGATGCCGATGCCCGCTTTGCCGACAGCGGCATGCGCTGGCGCGATGCGCGCAACGGTGCGCCGGGGGTGGCGGAATTTGTCACCCGGCTGAGCGCGTTTCTGGTGCTGGTCGGCCTGTCGGGTCTGGCGGTGGGCGGTGTGGGCGTATCGGCGGCGGTGCGATCCTATCTGGCCGAAAAGACCAGCGTGATTGCCACGCTGCGCACGCTGGGGGCGGATCGCGCGACCATCTTTCTGACTTATTTCCTGCAGATCGGGGTGCTGTCGGCCTGTGGCATCGCCATCGGGCTGGGGCTGGGGGCCGGGCTTCCGGTGCTGCTCGCGCCGCTGATCGAAGCACAGCTGCCGATCCCAGCGGTGTTCCGCATCTACCCCGCGCCGCTGGCCGAAGCCGCCCTTTATGGGGCGCTGACCGCGTTCATCTTCACGCTCTGGCCGCTGGCCCGCACCGAAGAGGTGCGTGCCGCCACCCTGTTTCGCGATGCGCTGGCATCGGCCCGGATGCTGCCTGCCCCGCGCTATCTGCTGGCGATGGCGCTTGGGCTGGCCGCGCTGGTGCTGGCGGCGGCGGTGTTCAGCGATGCGCTGATGCTGACGCTCTGGACCTTTGGCGGGCTCAGCGGGGCACTGGTGGTACTGACGCTGGCGGCCTTTGCCATTCGCGCGCTGGCCCGCAGCGGGCGCGGGGCCGCGCGGGGCCGGCCCGCCCTGCGGTGGGCGCTGTCATCCATCAGCGGCAGCCGCGAAGGCGCGGGCGCCGTTGTTCTGTCGCTGGGGCTGGGCCTGTCGGTGCTGGCCGCCATCGGGCAGATCGACGGCAACCTGCGCAACGCCATTTCGGGCAACCTGCCGCAGGTCGCGCCATCCTATTTCTTTGTGGACATCCAGAAGGATCAGATGCCCGCCTTTGCCGAGCGTCTGCGGACCGATCCCGCCGTCAGCCGCATGGAAAGCGCGCCGATGCTGCGCGGGGTGATCACCCGGATCAACGGCCGCCCCGCGTCCGAGGTTGCAGGCGATCACTGGGTGCTGCAGGGCGACCGTGGCGTGACCTATGCCGGTGCCCTGCCCGACAACATGCGCGTCACCGAAGGCCGCTGGTGGGGGCCCGACTACACCGGCCCGCCTCAGATCAGCTTTGCCGCGGAAGAGGCCGCCGAAATGGGCCTGACCATCGGCGACCGGATGAGCGTCAATATCCTTGGCCGCACCATCGAGGCCGAAATCACATCCTTCCGCGAGGTTGATTTTTCCACCGCCGGAATGGGGTTTCTGCTGGCCATGAATGAAAGCGCGCTGGTCGGTGCGCCCCACAGCTTTATTGCCACCGTCTATGCCGAAGACAGCGCCGAAGCACAGATCCTGCGCGATCTGGCCAACGCCTTTCCCAACATCACCGCCATCCGCGTGCGCGATGCCATCGACCGGGTGGCCGAGATTCTGGGCGGGATCGCCTCGGCCACGTCCTATGGGGCGGCGGTGACACTACTGACCGGGTTTCTGGTGCTGATCGGGGCCGCGGCTGCGGGCGAAGGGGCGCGCACCTATGAAGCGGCCGTGCTGAAAACGCTGGGCGCGCGACGGGCGCGTATCCTGCTGAGCTTTGCCCTGCGCGCAGCCCTTCTGGGCGCGGCGGCGGGTCTGGTGGCGCTGGCGGCGGGGATCGCGGGGGGATGGGCGGTCAGCCGCTTTCTGCTCGACACCGATTTTGCGGTGATCTGGCCGTCGGCCATCGGCATCATCCTGGGCGGGGTTCTGGCCACGATGCTGGCCAGCCTCGGCTTTGCCTGGCGGCCATTGGCGGCCCGGCCCGCGCAGGTGCTGCGGGCACGCGAATGACCGTTTAGCGCGCGGTGCAGCTGACCGGTGCGGGCACCAGAACGCGCATCAGATCGTCATTGTCACAGATCAGCGCATCAAGCGTGATCCCGTCAAGATGGGCATAGAACGCCTCGACCGCGTCAGCGAGCGCCAGACGCAACCGGCATCCTTCGACCAGAGGGCAGGTATTGTCGGCATCGGCAAAGCACTCGGCCAGCGGCACATTGCCTTCAACCTGCCGGAACAGGTCTCCGATCACGATCTGATCGGCGGGTCGCTCCAGGGTGATCCCGCCATTGCGCCCGCGCTGCGTGCGCAAAAAGCCCAGCAGGCTGAGCTGATGCGTCACCTGCGCAAGATGGTTTTCCGACGCGTTGCAGCGTTCGGCGATCTCGGCCTTGGTGACCTGTCGCGGGGCGTGGGCCGCACAGTACATCAGCAGCCGGACGGCAATATTGGTTCGTTTGGTGACGCGCATGTCGTGTTCCTTACGAGCGGGACCCTTCGGGGCGGGCCATGCCGCTATATGCCGCATTTCCCCGCCCTTGCGTTTGACCTGCGTCAAGCAGGGTGGAAATAGATGCATATGGGTCATTCATTTCGGAACATGCCTGCCGGACGGGCACCAGGGACCGCATCTCCGCGACGTCACACCTCGGAGCCCGGCGGGATTTGCGCTATCGCAGGGCCATGACCGATCCCTTTTTCTTTGGCTATGGCAGCCTGGTGAACCGCACCACCCAGGATTATCCCGATTGCAGGCCCCTGCGGCTGCGCGGCTGGCGGCGGGTCTGGGTGGATGTGCCCGAATTCGACCGCGCGATCCTCAGCGCCGAGCGCTGCGACGGCGTCGAGATCGACGGGCTTGTGGCGCGGGTGCCGGGGGCGGACTGGCAGGCGCTGGATCTGCGCGAACGGCTCTATGAACGGCGCGACGCCACCGCCGATCTGCTGGGCGACCGGCCCCATCACGTGGCGATCTACGAAATCCCGCACAGTGACCGGGTGCACCCCGTGCGGCCCGGCGCCATCCTGCTGAGCTATCTTGACGTGGTGATCCAGGGCTATCTGCGTGAATTCGGCCCCGATGGGGCGGCCCATTTTCTGGACACGACCGCAGGCTGGAACCGGCCGGTTCTGGATGACCGGGCAACCCCGATCTATCCCCGCCACATTCGGTTGGCACCGCACGAACTGACCGTGGTCGATGACGCCCTGGCCCGGCTGGGCGCGCAGATCGTGACCCCCTAGCGGCGCAGGTTGAAGATCTGCACCAGCCGCGCACGCTGGCTGAACACCGGGGTGGCGTCGGCCACCGGTTCGCGCGCCATCACGCGGCGCGCCAGAATGACGGCAACGCCGGCAAAGATCACGCCGCCCACGGCCTGACCGATCAGCACCCCTTCGGCCCCCCAGACCATGGCGCCCAGCAGCACGAAGGGGATCGTGCCCAGCGTGTGCCGCCCCCAGTTGATCCAGGTGGAATAGAACGGGTGGCCCAGATTGGTGAAGGCCGCGTTGCTGACAAAGATCCCCCCGTTGAAGAAATAGCTCAGCGCCAGCGGCCCGCAGAACAGATAGATCAGATCGCGGGTCACGCCCTGCGCATCAAACAGCGCCGCCACCGGCCCGCGCAGTGCAAACAGCAGCACCGACACCGCCAGCACATAGGCGCCGCAGAACACCATCGCGGCGCGATAGGTGCCCAGCACGCGATCCTGCTGCTGGGCACCGAAATTCTGCCCGATGATCGGCCCCACCGCCCCCGACACCGCAAAGATCACGCAAAAGGCCAGCGGCGTCAGCCGGGCCACGATGGCCATACCGGCCACTGCCCCTTCGCCATAGTCGGACATGGCGCGGGTGACATAGGCCATACCCACAGGCGTCGCCAGCTGGGTCAGGATCGCAGGCAGCGCGATGGCCAGCACCGGTGACAGATCCCCCGCCATCCCCGCAAGGCTGGGCCGGGTAAAGCCGCCATAGTGGCGCACAAGCGGCACCAGAGCGGTGGCCGCCATCACCAGCCGCGCCGCCACCGACGCCAGCGCCGCCCCCGTCAGTTCCAGATCCAGCCCGAAGATCAGGATCGGGTCGAGCACGGCATTGGTCGCACCCCCGTAAAGGGTCACCATCATCGCCCGTCGCGCATCGCCATGGGCGCGCAGCAGGGCGCTGCCGATCATGCCCAGCATCATGAAGGCCAGCGTCGGCACGATGATCCGCAGATAGCGCACGGCCAGATCGGCGGTCTGCCCTTCGGCCCCGATCCAGCGCACGAAATCGGGCACATGGATCCAGATCAGAACCGAAAAGATCACCCCCAGCCCGACGCCGTAGATCAGCGCATGGGTGGCTTTCTGGCGCGCGATGTCGGGCGTCCCGGCCCCAAGGGCCCGCGCCACCAGCGCACCTGCGGCAATGGCCATGCCGATGGTGATGGATGTGGTGAAAAACAGGATCGAACCGGCATAGCCGACGGCCGCGGCCAGCTCGGCCTTGCCCAGCATTGAGATGAAGACCATGTCGATGAAATCGACAAGAAACACCGCCATGATGCCGACGCTCGCCGTCAGCGACATCACGGCCACATGGCGAAACAGGCTGCCGGTCAGAAACTTGGCATCCGCCATCAGGGGCGCCCCATCCCGCAGGCTCTGGCGCCTGCCGCAAGGGGCGCGCCCCGCTTAGTCACGCGCGCGCACCACCTGCAACAGCGGCATCAGCGCGCCCATGTCGGGCCCGCGCTCCTGCCCGGTCAGCGCCTTGCGCAGCGGCATGAACAGACCCTTGCCCTTGCGGCCGGTGGCGTCCTTGACCGCTTTGGTCCAGGCGCCCCAGGTGCCGTCATCGAACGGGGCTTGGGGCAGCAGCGCCATCGCCTGGGCGACAAAATCGCGATCGTCGTCGGCAATCACCGGATCTGCGCCATCGCGGCAGATCGCCCACCAGCCTGCCAGATCATCCAGCGTGGTGATGTTTTCGCGCGCAACCGACCAGAACCGGTCGGCCAGATCATCGGGCACGCCCAGCCCCGCGATACGATCGGCCACATCCGTCAGAGACAGCGTCTGCAGATAGCGCCCGGTCAGCGGATAAAGATCATCGGCATCGAATTTGGTCGGCGCCGACCCGAACCGGGTGATGTCGAACCCGTCGATCAGCTCGGCCATGTCGGTGCGCAGCTCGACCGGATCGGACGACCCCAGCCGCGCCATCAGGCTCAGCAGGGCCATGGGCTGCACGCCGCTGTCGCGCAGATCGCGCAGCGCCAGCGTGCCCAGCCGTTTCGACAGCGCTTCGCCCTGCGGGCCGGTCAGCAGCGAATGGTGCGCAAAGCGCGGCACGGCCCCGCCCAGAGCGGTGATGATCTGGATCTGGGTCGCGGTGTTGGTCACGTGGTCCGATCCGCGCACCACATCCGTGACCCCCATTTCGGTGTCATCGACCACCGAAGCCAGCGTATAAAGCAGCTGCCCATCCTGGCGGATCAGCACCGGATCGCTGACGCTGGCGGCATCAATGGAAATGTCGCCCAGAATGCCATCGGTCCATTCGATGCGCTCGTGATCCAGCTTGAACCGCCAGACCCCCTGCCCGCGCTCGGCGCGCAGCGCGGCCTTTTCATCGTCGCTCAGCGCCAGTGCGGCGCGGTCATAGACCGGCGGCTTGCCCATGTTGAGCTGCTTCTTGCGCTTGAGATCCAGCTCGGTCGGGGTTTCGAACGCCTCATAGAAACGGCCCATGCCGCGCAGCGTGTCGGCGGCGGCGTGGTATTGCTCAAGCCGTTCGGACTGACGCTCGACCCGGTCCCAATGCAGGCCCAGCCAGTCAAGGTCTTCCTTGATCGCGTCGACATAGTGTTCCTTGGACCGCTCGGGGTCGGTGTCGTCGATGCGCAGGATAAAGGTCCCGCCCGCCTTGCGGGCGATGAGATAGTTCATCAGGGCAGTGCGCAGATTGCCCACATGGATGTAACCGGTGGGCGACGGCGCGAAACGGGTGGTGGTCATATGGCAACTCCTGTTGGGCGTCCCTGTGTCACAGGGGCGGCGAATTGTCCAGAAGACTGCTCAGGTCGGGGCCACCGGGCTGATCCCGTTCAGCCGTTTCAGGCCCGCCCGGATCAGGCGGCCGAGTATATCAAGATCCACGTCATCCAGCCGCTGGATATAAAGACAGGACCGCCCCAGCTTGTGACGGCCCAGCTCGGCCAGCAGATCCCCGAACGCGCCATAGCCGGGCAGGATATGGATGCTCAGCGCGCGCGGGCAGGATGCAAAGCCGGTGGCCGGACCATCGCCGCCCTGCCCCGTCAGATCCCCGCGCGTGCAACGCCCGTAGCCGACCATCCCGTCCTCCCACAGGCGCGGAGCAAAGCCGGTGGCGGCGCGAAACACCACGTCCAGCACCTGCGCTTCGCGGGCGCGGCGGCCGGGCTCAAGCGCGTTCAGAAACGCGTCCACATCCCCACCGGTCATCTGCATGTCCCCCCCTGGCCATGGCGCATCCTATCACATCTGCGCGCTACACGGGACCGTGATCGCCATCGCCGCGCGGGCAAGGCGCGCTATCTGATAGGCTCGGGCACGGACAATAGGAGCGAGATCATGACCCTGAACCTGACCCGCCGCGCCGCCCTGGGCGGTGCCGCAACCCTTCCACTTGCCGCGACACTTCCGGCCACAGCGATCGCCGATGGCCATGGCGGCAAGGCCAAAGCCCCGGTGGCGCGCAGCTTTACCCTGGGATCGCTGGGGGTGACGACGCTGCTCGATGGCACGGTGGCCCGCGACGGCGCGCGCGAGATCTTTGGCGGCGGCGCCTCGGACGAAGACTGGGCCCGCGTGTCGGCCGACAACTTCATTTCCGCCGACAGCGCGCAGTTCTATTTCACCCCCACGCTGGTCGATACCGGATCAGAGCTGGTGCTGTTTGACACCGGCCTTGGTCAGGGGGGCATCCAGACCGCGCTGGCGCAGGCCGGTGTGACACCCGACCAGATCGACGTGGTGGTGCTGACCCATATGCATCCCGACCATATCGGCGGCATGACCACCGGCGACGCGCCGACCTTTCCCAATGCGCGCTATGTGACTGCCGCAGCGGAATATGATTTCTGGGCAGCGATGGAGGCCGGCAACCGCGTTGGCGACCTTGTCGCGGCCAAGGTCACGCCGCTGGCCGACCGCATGAGCTTTGTCGAAGATGGCGCCAGCATCGCCCCCGGCATCACGGCCATGGCCAGCTTTGGCCACACGCCGGGGCATATGTGCTACATGCTTGAAAGCGACGGCCAGCAGCTGGTGCTGACGGCGGATCTGGCCAATCACTATGTGTGGTCCTTTGCCCATCCCGAATGGGAAGTCCGGTTTGACATGGACAAGGCCGCCGCCACGGCATCGCGACGCAATGTGCTGGGGATGCTGGCGGCCGACCGGGTGCCGATGATCGGCTATCACATGCCCTTCCCCGCCGCAGGCTATGTCGAGCCGCGCGGCGACGGGTTCCGGTTTGTGCCTGTCAGCTATCAGATGATGGGCTGATCCCCGGTATCGCCGGGCGCATCGAAGACCGGTGTGCCCGGCGGCTGGTCAACCCCCGCTGTCCAGACCGACCGGGGATCCGTCAAAGAACCGCGCCAGCCGAAAGGGTGTCGGATCCACACAGGGCGCATCCCCCGTCACCAGATCGGCCACCAGCCGCCCCGCCCCCGGCGCAATGCCAAAGCCATGACCGGAAAAGCCCGTGGCAATCACCAGCCCCGGCAGGGTCCCGGTGCCCGAGATCACCGGCACCGCGTCAGGCGTCACGTCGATCATCCCGCCCCAGCGTTGCACGACCGCCGTCTGGTTCAGCGCCGGAAAACCTGCGCGCGCCGCATCCCAGACCTGATCCAGCAACCCGTGTTCCGGCGCGGGATCCAGGACCCGGCAGGTTTCAAAGGGCGTGATGTCACTGGCCGACCAGCGGCGAGCATGGCCGGCTTCGATCCACCAGCGCCGGTTCAGCCGGATCCGGGTCGACCGCCAGTCCTGCCGCAGCGCCGGCCAGAAGGCCCGCGTCAGGGCAAAACTGTCGGGCACCAGATGATGCGTGCTCATGTGGCTTGAAGCCACGGTATATCCGCCATCGGCCCGCCTGCGCAGCGCATAGCGGTCGCTGCCCAGCGTGGCCTCGGGCCCGCCCGCTGCACGGTCGCGCAGCGGGCCCGTGCGCATCACCGAATTCAGCACCTTGAGCTGCGGCAGCGCAATCCCCGCATTGCCCGCAAAAAGCCGCGACCATGCGCCCCCGGCGAGCACCACCGCATCCGCGTCGACCCGGCCACGTTCGGTCACCACCCCGCGCACCGCTCCGCCGCGCCGGTCAAGGCTGCGCACGGCGCAGCGCGTCACCACTGCCGCCCCGGCTGCGCGGGCGCCTTCGGCAATCGCGGGCGCGGCCCATTGCGGTTCGGCGCGGCCATCCTGCGGGGTATAAAGCGCCGCGCGCGCAGCCCCCCTGCGGCCCGGCAGCAGGGCGGCAAGTTCCGCCCCGTCGATCATCCGCGCAGGCTGGCCCGTGCCATCCAGATTGCGGATCCAGCGGCTGTAGGTGTCGATGGTCCGATCCGATGATGCCTCATACAGGATACCGCTGCGGGTAAACCCGGTGCGCCCGCCGATGCGCGCATCCAGACCATCCCACAGGCGCAGCGCCTCGGCCATGAGCGGGATTTCCCGCGGATCGCGCAGCGACATGCGCACCCAGCCCCAGTTGCGGCTGGATTGTTCGCCACCAATATCGCCCTTTTCGCACAGCAGCACCGACCGGCCGCGCTCGGCCAGTTCAAGCGCCGTGCACACACCGATGATCCCACCCCCGATCACCACGACATCGCAACGCCGGGGCAGGGCAGGATCAGAACGGAACGGGATAAGGTCAGGTCCGGGCATGCAGTGACCATAGCCGCGCGGGCAGCCGTGTCACCTGCCCACGCACCGCCAAAGATGGGACATTCTGCCCCGTCACCCGCTTTGGCCCGTCATTCATCTTGGCCGCTCGGGTCGCGCCAGCGATTGACGATGGGATAGCGCCGGTCGAGCCAGAAGGCCCGTTCGGTCAGGCGCGCGCCGGGGGCGGACTGAAAGCGTTTGTATTCGCTGATATAGATCAGATGTTCGACCCGTTTGGCGGTGGCGCGGTCGAACCCTGCGGCCACGCAGTCATCCACCGACCCGTCCTGATCGACCAGAATGTCCAGCATCGCGTCCAGCTCGGGGTAGTCGGGCAGGCTGTCGCTGTCTTTCTGATCGGCGCGCAGCTCGGCCGATGGGGGTTTGTCGATGATCCGCTGCGGGATCACGGCCCCGCCGGGGCCTTTCATCCAGTCGCGGTAATTGGCGTTGCGCCAGCGGCAGGTTTCAAAGACGCGCGTCTTGTAGAGATCCTTGATCGGGTTATAGCCGCCCGCCATGTCGCCATAGATCGTGGCATAGCCCACCGCGACCTCGGATTTGTTGCCGGTGGTCAGCAGCATTTCACCAAACTTGTTGGACATCGCCATCAGGAGCAGCCCGCGCAGGCGGGACTGGATGTTCTCTTCGGCCAGCCCTTCGTCAAGCCCGGCAAAATGCGGCGCCAGCGTTTCGGTCACCGCTGTGCGTGCCTGGGTGATGGGCACATAGTCATAGGGGCTGCCAAGCGCCTGGGCGAGCGCTTCGGCATCTTCCAGCGATGCCTGCGAGGTATATTCGGACGGCAGCATCACGCAGCGCACGTTTTCAGGCCCGATCGCGTCGGCCGCGATCGCCGCCACCAGCGCCGAATCGATCCCCCCCGACAGGCCCAGCAGAACCTTGGAAAACCCCGATTTGGCCATGTAGTCGGACAGCGCCGTGACCATCACCCGGTAATCCTGTTCCCACGCATCGGGGCGGGTGTGACGGTCGCCCTGCACCACGCGCCAGCCATCGGCGCCGCGTTCCAGATCCACATGGCGCACGACCTCGTCGAAACAGGGCAGCTGCACCGCCAGCGCCCCGCCGGGGTTGAGCGCAAAGCTGGCCCCGTCAAACACCTGATCATCCTGCCCGCCAACCATGTTGAGATAGATCAACGGCAGCCCCGTTTCGACCACGCGCGCCACCATATGGGCCATGCGGGCATCGAACTTGGCCCGGTCATAGGGCGACCCGTTGGGCACCAGCAGGAATTCGGCTCCGGTTTCTGCGAGGGTTTCAGCCACATCCTCATGCCAGCTGTCTTCGCAAATTGGGCTACCGATTCGCACCCCCCCAACGACATATGGCCCAGCAACAGGTGCACTTTCATACAGCCGAACTTCGTCAAAGACAGTCTCATTCGGCAAATGGTGCTTCAAGACGCGGGCGGAGACCTGACCGTCTTTCAATATATAATAGGCATTGTAGAGCGCCCCAGCCTGGACGGCAGGCCCACCAATTGCCACAGCGGGCCCTGCCGCGAACTCGACGGCCAAAGCCTCAATCGCTGC